>DASTHJ010000225.1:0-5147 GCA_035718265.1 Steroidobacteraceae bacterium
TGCGGACCGTAGTCCCTGTGCCACTGCGAGTAGTTGAGCCATACGGCCAGCGCCAGGGCCAGCCACAGGAAGACGCGAATGTTGTTAGTCATGCGAGTGTTCGGGGACGGGATCGAATCCGCCTTCGTGGAACGGATGGCAGCGGCAGATGCGCTTGACGCCCAGCCAGCTGCCGCGCAGCGCGCCGTGCGTCTCGATCGCCTCCAGCGTGTATCGCGAGCAGGACGGATAGAACCGGCAGCGCGGACCGAGCAGCGGACTCAAGGTCAGCTGGTAGGCGCGGATCAGTGCTTTCAGGACGAGGCGCATGTACTTGCGACGCGTTGCCAAAGGGTGGCGAGGCTAGCACGCAACGTCGCCGCTGGTGCCTCACTGGCCGGAAATTTTGCCGCCACCACGATGTCGACCGGCGGCAGCCCGTGGCGCGCCAGGCGGAAGGACTCGCGGATCAGCCTGCGCAGGCGGTTGCGGCGTACGGCACCACCCGCGGTTTTCACCGCGACCGCGAGACCGAGACGTGGACAGGCGAGACCGTTGGGTTTGATGCGCAGACCGAAGAAGCGATCGTCGATGCGGCGGCCGGCGGCGTAAATGGCGTCGAATTCCAGCTTGCGCCGCACGCGCAATTCCGGGCCGAAACTGTTGCGGCGATTCGGGGGCAGCATGGCGGCCCGCTCACGCGCCGGTGTCGCCCGGCTACGGAACGATTTTCTTCCGGCCCTTGGCGCGGCGCCGTGCGAGAACCTTCTGGCCGCCCTTGGTCTTCATGCGTGCACGGAATCCGGTGGCACGCTTACGGCGGAGCTTGCTCGGTTGATAAGTGCGTTTCATAGGGTCGGCTCCAAAGCCGCTGATCTCTCGGAAAAAAGGGCGGGAAGGGTACGCAGGCGTCGCTTCGGGTGTCAATACAATCCCGTCAGGAACGGCTAGACTTCGCACCCCTTTTTTCCGGCCTCGTCGCTCCACGGAACAACTCGTGAACGCTGCAACGCGCGAAGCCACTTCGGTGGAAAGCTCACTCTGGACGCGCTGCGTGCGCGCCCTCGAGGACGAGCTGCCGGGCGAGCAGTTCAATACCTGGGTCCGTCCCCTGCAGGCCGTGGAAAGCAGCGGTGCCCTCAAACTGCTGGCGCCGAATCGCTTTGCCGTCGACTGGGTGAACGCCCACCTGTTGTCGCGGCTCGGCGAGATGGTGCGCGGCTTCGTCGAGGGCGACGCGCCCATCGTCACGGTGGAAGTCGGTTCGCGCACGCCCGAGGCAGTGCGCGCGCCGGAATCCGAGAGCGCCGGCGCACTGCGTCCCAAGCGCAGCGAGGGCATCGTCGTCGGGGTCCGGTTGAATCCGGATTTCACATTCGCCGGCTTCGTCGAAGGCAAGAGCAATCAGCTCGCCAAGGCCGCCGCCGTGCAGGTCGCGGAAAATCCCGGGCGTGCCTACAACCCGCTGTTCATCTACGGTGGTGTGGGCCTGGGCAAGACGCACCTGATGCAGGCCGTGGGTCACGCGATCAAGCAGCGCGATCCGGAAGCGCGCGTCGCGTACATCCACTCGGAGCGCTTCGTCAGCGACATGGTCATCGCGCTCCAGCACAACAAGATGAACGAGTTCAAGACGGCGTATCGATCGCTGGACGCACTGCTGATCGACGACATCCAGTTCTTCGCCAACAAGGACCGTTCACAGGAAGAGTTCTTCCACACGTTCAACGCACTGCTCGAGGGCCAGCAGCAGGTCATCGTCACCTGCGATCGTTATCCGAAGGAAGTGTCGGGTCTCGAAGAACGCCTGAAATCCCGCTTCGGCTGGGGCCTCACGGTCGCCATCGAACCGCCGGAGCTCGAGACCTGCGTGGCGATCCTGATCGGCAAGGCCCAGGCGGCCAACGTGCAATTGCCCGAGGAAGTCGCGTTCTTCATCGCGAAGCGCATCCGTTCGAACGTGCGCGAACTGGAGGGCGCGCTGAAGCGCGTGATCGCGAACTCGCGCTTCACCGGTCGGCCGATCACGCTGGAATTCACCAAGGAAGCATTGAAAGACCTGCTGACTTTGCAGGCGAAATTGATCACTATCGAAAACATCCAGAAGACGGTCGCCGACTACTACAAAGTGCGCGTGGCAGATCTGCTTTCAAAACGCCGCAGTCGTTCGATCGCGCGCCCCCGCCAGGTCGCGATGGCGCTCGCGAAAGAACTCACCACGCACAGCCTTCCGGAAATCGGCGATGCCTTCGGTGGACGCGATCACACGACGGTGCTGCACGCCTGCGGACGCATTCGCGAATTGCGCGCGGCCGAGCAGCGCGTCGGCGAGGATTATCAAAACTTGTTGAGAACTCTGACGGGATGACTGTGGAATGCCTGTGGACGGTTTTGTGGACAAGATCATCCACAGATGCCACACAGGGGACTCGCAGGCTGTGGGTAAGTTGATTCAGGGTGGAGACGAGGATAAACGGTTGATCCAGAATAAGATTCCGAACGATCCCCGTCATCCACACGCTCAATAGCTACTACTGCTGGCTTTAAATCTTCAAGAACAGAAGGCAAACGCATGAAGCTCTCCGCGACTCGCGAGCAAATCCTGGCTCCCCTGCAAAGCGTCATCGGCGTGGTCGAGCGTCGCCAGACCATGCCGGTGCTGTCCAACGTGCTGCTCGCGGCGCGGAACAACCGGATCAACATCACCGGCACCGACCTCGAGGTGGAACTGGTGGCTTCGGGCGAGGCAACGGTGCAGCAACCCGGCGATGTGACCGTGCCCGGGAGAAAGCTGCTGGACATCTTTCGCGCTCTGCCCGAGAAAACGCCGGTAACGGTCGCGACTGAGGGCGAACGTGTTTCGATCAAGGCGGGAAGATCCCGATTCACACTTTCGTCGCTGCCCGCCTCCGAGTTTCCCGTCGTGGAGGAAATCAATGCGCAGCAGACGCTGACGCTGCCTCAGGGTGAGTTCCGCCGTCTCATCGACAAGACGCATTTCTCCATGGCGCAACAGGACGTTCGCTACTACCTGAACGGGCTTCTGCTGGAAACGGACGGAAAGACGCTGCGCGCAGTAGCGACCGATGGCCACCGCCTGGCGCTCTGTGAGGCGGAGCTCGAGAGCAAGGCGAAGAACAATCAGCAGGTCATCCTGCCCCGCAAGGGCGTCCTCGAGCTTCAGCGTATCCTCGGCGGCGACGGCAACGTGGATCTGGCGATCGGCACCAGCCATGTGCGCGCACAGATCGGCGACATTCGCTTCACTTCAAAGCTCATTGACGGCCGTTTCCCCGAATATGGCCGCGTGATCCCGGCAAACCCCAGCAAGCAGGTCGAGGCGGACCGCGAAGGTCTGCGTCAAGCCCTGCAGCGCACAGCCATTCTTTCAAATGAGAAGTACCGCGGAGTTCGCCTCAGTTTGAAGCCAGATCTCATCACGATCCAGGCACATAACCCCGAACAGGAGGAAGCCGAGGACCAGGTGGAGGTCGGTTACAAGGGCGATGAAGTCGAGATCGGCTTCAACGTGACCTACCTGCTGGATGCACTGGGCGTCGTGGACTCGGACAAGGTCATTCTCGGCCTCACGGACGGAAACAGCAGCTGCCTGATCCGGGCGGCAGGCGCTGCCAGCTCCAAGTACGTCGTCATGCCCATGCGGCTCTGATGCGCTCCAGTGCGGCTCCATAGCGATGTCGCTGGCTGAGCTGCGCATCGAAAATCTGCGCTGCGTTCGAAGTGCCTCGCTAGAGTTCTCGCCTGAGCTCAATCTGATCGCCGGCGAGAACGGGGCTGGGAAGACATCGATCCTGGAAGCGATTTTCCTGCTCGGCAGGGGACGTTCCTTCAGGACCCGGAGTAGCGACAGGCTGATTCGCTACGGCGCTCCAAGGCTTACGGTCTACGGCCGGACAGACGACGCGCCGCCCAGGCAGGCCGGCGTCGAGGTATCTGCGGATGGCGGAACCCGCGCTCGCATCAATGGCGAAGACGCTGAATCGCTGATCGAGCTCTCGGGAGTGATCCCGGTCCAGGCCATAGATCCGGAGATCCACAAGCTCGTCGACCAGGGCCCCGAACGCCGGCGCCGATGGTTGGACTGGCTGGTGTTCCACGTGGAACCATCCTTCGTGGCGCACTGGGGTCGATATCAGCGAGCGCTGAAGCAGCGCAATGCCGCCCTGCGTTCCGGAAGCCGCGAGATCGACTCCTGGGACAGCGAGCTGATTCCGAATGCCATTGCGATTACGGAGGCGAGGCGGCGCACGCTCGAGCGATTGCTGCCGCGACTCACCAAAGCCTTCGAGAGGTTCGGCAAACTCGAGGTGTCCGTAGGCTTCACGGCCGGCTGGAGCGCTGACCTGGGCTTCGACGATGCGCTGAGGTTGCATCGGGATCGCGACCGCGAGCGCGGCACCACGACCCTCGGCCCGCATCGAGCGGATGTCACCCTGCGCAGGAGCCATCGAGCCGCCCGGGAGAGCCTTTCCCGCGGTCAGCAGAAGTTGACGGCCGTGGCGATGATCGTCACGCAGCTTCAGCTGCTGCGGGAGGAGCAGGGCCTGCGCGCCGTACTGCTCCTGGACGATCCCGCGGCGGAGCTGGATGAGAAAAACCTGCTGCGCTTGTTCGACGAACTGAGCGCGCTCCAGTGCCAGATGATCGCCACTTCTCTCACCCCGGAAACCGCGCTTTTTCAAGCACCTAAAGCCACGTTTCACGTGGAACAAGGGAGGGTAGTCCGGCTATAATTCAGGCCCGTTTTTCCGAGTCACTCATGGCCAACGACGAAGTCTACGACTCAAGCAAAATCAAGGTCTTGAAGGGTCTTGACGCGGTGCGAAAAAGGCCCGGGATGTACATCGGTGACACCGATGACGGCACTGGCCTTCACCACATGGTTTTCGAGGTTGTGGATAACGCCATCGACGAGGCGTTGGCCGGCTATTGCGATCGTATCGTCGTCACTATCCACGCCGATGAATCGGTAACGGTCTCGGATAACGGCCGCGGCATCCCGACGGATATCCATCCCGATGAAGGTCGCTCCGCGGCCGAAGTTGTAATGACCGTTCTGCATGCCGGCGGCAAGTTCGACGACAGCTCATACAAGGTTTCGGGCGGCCTACACGGCGTTGGTGTGTCCGTCGTCAATGCGCTATCCG
>DASTHJ010000226.1:0-2706 GCA_035718265.1 Steroidobacteraceae bacterium
CTCGGCGCTGGCCCAGTTGGGCAAGGGCAAGCTCGCGCGGATGAAGTTCTTCATCGGCGGCGTCGAACCGGGCGTCGGCGTCCTCGACTGGCTGGAGCTCGGCAGCAGTGGTAGTTGGGAGCTCAACCAGGCCTGGCTGGAGTACGAAACCACGCCGGCGGGCCTCTATGTCTTTGTGCTGACGGGTCAGACGATCGACCGCAGCTTCTACGACAACCTCAATTCGTACACGGGCGAGCCGGGGTCGGACGGCGTGGTGCGCGTGGCCGCGGCCAACATGAACTACGGGCTCATCCGGCTCGAGCAGCAGAGCGGTGCGTTCAAGCTGTCCAAGGACTCGCGCCTGTCCGATGTCGCGTTCGGCGTGCTGCCGGGGCTTTCGCACTCGGGTGAAGAGATGGGCATCATGCGCAGCGTCAAGGAAACCGACGACGGTTCGCACCCGACGGTCGCGGCGGTGCTGGAGTGCCTGCAGGTGAGCAGCAAGACCGCTTACCAGTCCTGTGTGAAGTCGCTGGCGGCGTTGACGGAAGAGACCCAGGAAGAGGAGCGCGTCCGCAAGGCGAAGGATCTGTTCCTGTTCGCGCGAAAATTCGAGACCAGCCGTTATTTCATGGTGGTCTTTCGCGTCAGCGACGACCGCGGCAACGTGCTCGACGACTACGACATCCTGTTCACGGCCGGCCCGCAGTACGACTCCAACCACCTGCCGCCGGATTTCTTCGTGGATCGCCAGCGCAACCGCCGCAATCCCGGCAAGCTCACCTACTTCCTCGACTACGACGTCATGGCGCCGTGGTTCGCCAAGCCGCAGCTCCAGGACAAGTTCGGTTTCAAGATCACCGCGCGGCCCACGGAGGGCTACGCCCACTACACCGTGGCGGAACACCGCGGCAAGTTTTCGGCGCTGAAGGGCTTCTTCGCGCCGAACCAGACCGTCATGATCGACGTGATCCTGCAGCGAAAGGTCATGGAAGGCGTGTTCCGGCTCACGAAGTCGCTGGTGCCGGAGGACTTCAGGAAGCAGCCGAAGGGGAAGGAGTTGCCGTGAAGACCGACGCCTGATTACGCCGGTTTCACGTTCGCGTTCAACCGGAACAGGTTGGTCGGATCGTACTTCTTCTTGACTTCCACCAGCCGCGGATAGTTGCCGCGGTAGTTCGCATCGATCTCCTTCGACGTCGCCTCGCGCGGCAGATCGTTCACGTAGAACCCGCGCGTATGCGGCTCGAGCGCGCTCCAGTACTTGCGCGTGGCCTCGATGTGCGCGTGTGGTTCGTCGCCCGTACGCCACGCGGCGACGGTGATCATGTTGGCGACGCTGTCGCGCTGCGCGAACGCGGTGGCATTCTCCGGCAAGCGGCTGGTGGCGCCGCCGCAATGCTGGAAGAACAATGCCGTGGTGCGATTCGGATCGCCCGCGATGTGGTCGACGATGGCTCCCGCCAGATCGTGCGTGAACTTCGAGACGAAGCCGGACTTCATGTAGACGGCCATGGCGCGGTTGTCGCCTGAGTCATTGGCGCGTTGCAGCTCGAAGTAGTCGGTCGTCTGCAGATCTTCCCGCGCCGGCGTGCCGAGCTTGCGCAACGGCGCGAGCGCGGCCGCGAGGTCCCCCGGCGCACCGGAATAACACACCGAGAAATGCATCATGCCCTCGCCGCCGCCGGGCGGGATCACGATCGAAGGGTCGAGATACAGCTCGTCCGGCGCGGTGGCGACGTAGTCGGCGTACATCGTCAACGCGTCGCGCGCCCGCGCAAACGGGAAATTGAAGCCGCCGGCGATCACCTTGCCGTCGAACGGATGCAGCCGGAATTCGAATTGGGTCGCAATGCCGAAGTTGCCGCCACCGCCGCGCACCGCCCAGAAGAGGTCGGGATTGTCCCTGGCGCTGGCGTGATGCAGCTTGCCGTCGGCGGCGACGATGTCCACGGACTCGAGATTGTCGCTGGCGAGCCCGAGCCGGCGTGCGAGGCGCCCGAAGCCTCCGCCCAGCGTGAGTCCGCCGACGCCGGTGTGCGAGACCGTGCCGAGCGGCGTGACCAGTCCGTGGGGCAGGCACTCGCCGTCCACTTGGCCTAACAAAGTGCCGCCCTGCACCCAGGCACGGCGCTTTTGCGCGTCCACACGCACGCCGCGCAGGTGGTGCAGGTCGATCTGCATGCCGCGGTCGCAGGTCGACTGCCCCGAGGCACTGTGGCCACCGCACTTCACGGCGAGCAGCACGCCGTGCGCGCGCGCAAACTTCACGGCGGCCTGCACGTCGGCGACGCTCCTGGGCTGTGCGATGAGCGCAGGCTTGCGATCGATCGACGGGTTCAGGACGCGTCGCGCGTTGTCGTAGCCCTCGTCGCCGGCGATCAGCACCGGGCCTTGCATCTGGCGCGCGAGCTCGCGGATTTCGCTGCCGCGCAGCGTGACAGGTTTGCCGTCACCCGTGACGGCGGTGATGTCGGCGACGGCCTTGTCGGTGGCGACGACGGCATACGCGCTTCGGAGGCTTGCGGCGGTCGTGGCGGCGGCGAGCAGGGAGGAGTGCAGGAAGTCGCGGCGCTTCATGGGAGCCTCGTTGTTGTTGTGTGCCTGTGGAGCGTACGACGTTCCCGCTGGAACGTCACGAGCCCATAATCCGCGGTGCCGCATGCGAGCGATCAATCCGACCCTCTCCGATTTGCGCCGGTTTGCCATTGCGCGCTCTCTTTT
>DASTHJ010000227.1:0-6547 GCA_035718265.1 Steroidobacteraceae bacterium
AGCGCTGCGCCTCCGCGAAGTCGTTCACGGCTGCTCCTCGCGCAGCATGCGCACGAAGGTCAGCAACATGCCGGCGGTCGCCCCCCAGATGTTCTGGCCCTGCCACGGGATGTCGTACAGCAGCAGCTCCTCGTCGCCGACGCGCCGCAGCCGCGCCTTGTGGTTGGCGCTGTCGAGCACGTGTCCGAGCGGCACCTCGAACACGCCCGCCACCTCGGCGGGATTCAGCTCGAGCGAGAACGGCGGTGTCACCAGGCCCAGCACCGGCGTCACCCGGAAGCCGCTGATCACCACGTGGTCGGGTAGATAGCCGAAGACGTGCACGCGACCCGGGTCGAGGCCGATCTCCTCGCGCGTTTCGCGCAGCGCCGCGCTCGCCACGTCGGCATCGCCGGCCTCCAGGCGTCCGCCGGGAAAGGCGATCTGCGCGGCATGGCGCGCCAGGTGCGAGGCGCGCTGCGTGAGCAGCAGCGTGAGGCCCGGCGGACGGTCGATCAGCGGTACCAGCACGGCCGCGGGCGCCGGGTCCTTGGGAAAGTGCCGCGTCAGGCGCCGGCTGTGCTCGGCGTCCACGCCCAGCACGCGCCAATCCGCGAGATCGTGGCTGGGCCGTGTGTCGGCAAACCGGCGCAGGATGCGCTCGCGCAGCTGCGGTTCCGTCCGCGCTTCGCTCAACCGCCGCCTCCGCCGCCGTGCAGACCGCCGCGCGTCAGCGCCGCCGGATCGAGCAGGCGCCGCAGCTCCGCTTCCGGCAGTCCCGACATTTCCAGCGCCACGTCCAGGATCGGACGCCCTTCGGCGTACGCCCGCTTGGCGATGGCCGCGGCGCGCTCGTAGCCGATCACCGGGTTGAGCGCGGTCACCAGGACGGGATTGCGCACCAGCGCTTCCTCGAGTCGCGCGAGATTGGGTTGCAGCCCCGCGATGCACTGTCGCGCCAGCGCGCGCGCGCCGCCGGCGAGCAGGTGGATGGACTGCAACAGGTCGCTGGCGATCAGCGGCAGCATCACGTTGAGCTGGAAACTGCCGGACTGCCCCGCCACGGCGATCGCCGCGTCGAGGCCCATGACCTGCGCCGCGATCATGCACACCGCCTCCGGGATCACCGGGTTGACCTTGCCCGGCATGATGCTGCTGCCCGGCTGCAGTGCCGGCAGCCTGAGCTCGGCCAGGCCCGCCAGCGGTCCGGATCCCATCCAGCGCAGGTCATTGCAGATCTTCATGAGCGACACGGCCAGCGTGCGCAGCTGGCCGGAGAATTCCACGGCCGCGTCCTGCGTGCCCATCGCGGCGAAATAGTTAGGTGCCGGCACGAACGGCGCCGCGGTCAGCGTGCGCAGCTCCTCGATGCAGGCGGCGGCGAACTGCGGGTGCGCGTTGATGCCGGTGCCGACCGCGGTGCCGCCCTGCGCCAGCGCCAGCAGGCGCGCCTCGCTGGCGCGCAGCCGCTCGGCGGCGTGCTCGACCTGCGCGCGCCAGCCGGAAGCCTCCTGCCCGAGCGTCACCGGCGTCGCATCCATCAGGTGCGTGCGCCCGGTCTTGAGGATTTCGGCCCAGGCGCGCTCCTTGTCGGCCAGCACGCCGCGCAGCTCCTCGAGTGCCGGCAGCAGCGCACGCCGCGTGGCCAGCACCGCGCTCACGTGGATGGCGCTCGGGATGCAGTCGTTGCTGCTCTGGCACATGTTCACGTGGTCGTTGGCGTGCACCGCCCTGCCGAGCGCCTGCGTCGCCAGTCGCGCGATCACTTCGTTGGCGTTCATGTTGGTGCTGGTGCCGCTGCCGGTCTGGAACACGTCGAGCGGGAACTGCGCGGCATGCGCGCCGCGCGCCACTTCCAGGGCCGCCTCGGCAATGGCGCCGGCGACGTCGGCCGGCAGCAGGCCGATGCGCGCGTTGGCGCGCGCCGCGGCGGCCTTGATCAGTGCCAGCGCCGCGATGAAGTCCGCCGGCAGGGTCGTGCCGCTCAACTGGAAATTGCGCCGGGCGCGTTCGGTCTGTGCACCCCAGAGCGCGCCGCCCGGCACTTCGATCTCGCCGAAGCTGTCGTGCTCTTTCCGCGGACTGTCCTGGGATATCATTCGCGGCCCAGTCTAACGCAGTTTCCGAGGCAACTTTTTCATGGACGCCGCCGCACTCTCCGCGCTGTCACCGGTCGATGGCCGCTATCGCAAGGCTGCCGACCCGCTGCGGGCGGTGCTGTCGGAAAGCGGGCTGATCCGCGAACGAATCCGCATCGAGGCCGCCTGGCTGCTGAGCCTGGCGGAATCGGTGCCGCAACTGCTCGCGCAACCGTTGCCCGGGCCGGTGCGCCAGCTGGCGGCGGCGCTGGCGCTCGAGCCGGGAGACGATGCGCCGGCGGCGGTCAAGGCCATCGAGGCGCGCATCAACCACGACGTCAAGGCCGTGGAATATTTCGTGCGCGAGAAACTCACGCAGGCCGGCGCCACGCCGGCGACGCTCGAGCTGGTGCACTTCGGCTGTACCTCCGAGGACATCAACAATCTCTCCTACGCGCGCATGCTGCGCGCCGCGCGCACCCTGCTGTCCGCCGAGCTGGAGAAGGTCGTCGACAAGCTGCGCGGCTTCGCGCACGAACACGCCGCGCTGCCGATGCTGTCGCGCACCCACGGCCAGACCGCGAGCCCGACGACACTCGGCAAGGAATTCGCCAACGTGGTCGCGCGCCTGAAGCGCGCGCGGGCGCGCTTCGACCGGGTGGAGATCCTCGCCAAGTGGAACGGCGCGGTGGGCAACTACAATGCGCACGTGGCCGCAGTGCCGGGCGTCGACTGGCCGGCGGTCAGCCGCAAGTTCGTCGAGTCGCAGGGCTTCACCTGGAACGAATACTCCACGCAGATCGAACCGCACGACTGGATCGGCGAATACTGCGACGCGCTGGCGGCCGTCAACGTGATCCTCGTCGACTTCGCGCGCGACACCTGGGGCTACATCTCGCTCGGCTACCTGCGACAGCGCGCCGTGGCCGGCGAAGTCGGCTCCTCCACGATGCCGCACAAGGTCAATCCCATCGATTTCGAGAACGCCGAGGGCAACCTGGGCATCGCGAACGCGCTGCTGCAGCACTTCTCGGGCAAACTGCCGATCTCGCGCTGGCAGCGCGACCTCACCGACTCCACCGTGCTGCGCAACGTCGGCGTGGCGCTGGCGCACAGCCTGGTCGCCTGGAACGCCCTGCAGCGCGGCCTCGGCAAGATCGCCGCCGATCCCGCGGTCATCGCCGCGGACATCGATGCAGCGCACGAGGTGCTGGGCGAGGCACTGCAGACCGCGTTGCGTGCGGCGGGCGTGCCGAACGGCTACGAGCTGCTGAAGGACTTCACGCGCGGCGCGCAGGTGGACGCCGCGGCGCTCGCGGCCTTCATCGACAAACTACCCCTGCCGGAGGCGGACCGCGCGCGGCTGCGCGCGCTGACACCGGCGCAGTACGTCGGACTCGCCGCCAGCCTGGCGCGCGCGATCTGACCGTCGCGCGGGCCGCGCGGCCCTTCCCCGATGCTTCGCGCTGCGTCGCACACACAAAGTGCGACCTGGCACACGTTTTGCGGGCGCATGGGCCGCGGAGCCGATGAAAGCGTGACGCATTTGGCACAGCCCGTCGTGAACTGACACCTAGTCTCCTCCGGGCACGGGTCACAATCCGGCTCACGTCCATGTCACTCGGGGAGAAGTCGTCGCACATGACGACCGGGGAATTCGATTTCAACAGGTTCACGCACGCACCCGCGACCGCGGGCAGCGCGCTGCCGCCCGCGCGCGGCGAGAACCACGTGCGTGTCATCGGCTCGCTCGAGGAGATGCGCGCCGCCGTGGACGCGGTCGCGGCCAGCGCACAGCGTCTCATGTCCATCTACACGCCCGATCTCGAGCCCGACCTGTACGACCAGAACGGCTTCCTCGAGATCGTCAAGCGGTTCGTGCTGGCGCGGCGCTTCGCCAAGGTGCGCGTGCTGCTGTCGGACTCGGGCCGCGTGCTGCGTGACAACAACCGCTTCATCGCGATGGGGCGGCGTCTCACCAGCTGCATCGACATCCGCCCGGCGGTCGGCGCCGCGGGACAACGCGCCTGCGCCTACCTGATCGCCGACGACCGCGCCATCGTCTACCGCGTGCATTCCGACCGCTGGGACGGCGTCGCCGACCTCAACAATCCGCCGATCGCCCGCCAGTACCTCGACGAGTTCGACGAGATCTGGCACGCCAGCGCCGACGACCTGTCGCGCCAGGTGGGTCGCTAGTACAGTCCGCCGATGCGAATGAATCCGGACGTGACCGTCGCCGCGGTCGTGATGCGCGACGATCGTTTCCTGCTCGTCGAGGAGCGCATCCGCGGCCGCCTGGTGCTCAACCAGCCAGCCGGTCATCTCGAGGACGGTGAGACCCTGGTGGAAGCCGCGGTGCGCGAGGCGCGCGAGGAGACCGCCTGGTGTTTCCGGCCCGCGGCGCTGGTCGGCACATATCTCTGGCGCAATCCCGACAACGGCCGCAGCTTCCTGCGGTTCGCGTTCTGCGGTGACGTGGACGGCCACCGTCCGGAGCAGCCGCTGGATCGCGGCATCGTGCGCGCGTTGTGGCTGGGCCGCGCGCAGCTCGCCGCGCAAGCCGCGCGCCTGCGCTCGCCGCTGGTCATGCGCAGCATCGAGGACTTCCTCGAGGGCCGGCGCCAGCCGCTCGATTCCGTGGCCTGCCTCGACCTGAAGAGTGCGCTGCACGTGCCCTCGGTGGTCAATCTGTAGCGATCTGGCCGTGTGCACGGCGGCGTACAATCCGCGCCGTGAACTCCCCTGCCTCCCGTGAACGCATCGTCGTCGGCATGTCCGGCGGCGTGGACTCCGCCGTCGCCGCGCTGCTGCTGAAGCGCGCGGGCTGCGACGTGCACGGGCTCTACATGAGCAACTGGGAAGACGACGACGCGTACTGCACGGGCGCCCGGGATTTCCAGGACGCGCGCGCCACCGCCGCCGAGCTCGGCATCCCGCTGCACCGGGTCAGCTTCGCCGACGACTATCGCGCGCGGGTGTTCGACTATTTCCTGACCGAGTACCGCGCCGGACGCACGCCGAACCCGGACGTGCTGTGCAACCGCGAGATCAAGTTCGGCGTGTGCCTCGACTACGCCGCGCGGCTCGGCGCGCGACGCTTTGCCACGGGCCACTACGCGCGCCTCGAGATGCGCGCCGAGGGCCCGCTGTTGCTCAAGGCCGCCGACACCGACAAGGACCAGTCCTACTTCCTGCATGGCGTGGATCGCGCGCACTTCGCACGCGTGCTGTTCCCGCTGGGGGAACTGCGCAAGGCCGAGGTGCGCGCGCTGGCGCGCGAGGCCGGGCTGCCGGTGTTCGACAAGCCCGACAGCACCGGCATCTGCTTCATCGGCGAGCGGCCGTTCCGCGAATTCCTGTCGCGCTACATCCCCACGACGCCCGGCGACATCGTCACCGAGCGCGGCGAAGTCGTCGGTCGGCACCGCGGGCTGGCGTTCTACACGCTGGGACAGCGCGGCGGCCTGGAGATCGGCGGGCGGGCCGGCAGGCCCGAGGATGCCTGGTACGTCGCGGCCAAGGACCTGGCGCGCAACCGTCTCGTGGCCGTGCAGGGACACGATCATCCGCTGCTCGTGAGCCGCGCGCTGGCCACCGGCCCGTGCAACTGGCTCGTGAAACCCGCGCGCCCCGAGTTCGACTCGCAGATCAAGGTGCGCTACCGCCAGCCCGACCAGGAATGCCGCGCCACGTTGCGCGCCGATGGTGCGCTCGAGGTGCGCTTCGGTCATCCGCAGCGCGCCGTGACGCCGGGCCAGTTCGCGGTGCTGTACGAAGGCGAGCGCTGTCTCGGCGGCGGCGTCATCGAGAGCACGACGCAGTGAGCGGCGCGAGTTAGAATACGCAGCTCGTTTCAGCGGTGTACGTCAGGAGCAGGATTCATGGCTGGCAGTTCGAAAAATCGCGCATCTCTCCAGGTCGGCAATCGTTCGTACGATTACTGGAGCTTCGCCGGATTGCCGGCGGACAAGGTGGCGCGACTGCCCTACTCGCTGAAGATCCTGCTCGAGAACCTGCTGCGCTTCGAGGATGGCGTGAACGTCACGCCGGAAGACATCGACGCGGTGCTCGACTGGGACGCCAAGGCGACCCCGTCCTACGAAATCGACTTCACGCCTGCGCGCGTCATCATGCAGGACTTCACCGGTGTGCCCTGTGTCGTGGACCTCGCCGCGATGCGCGAGGCCGTGCAGAAGCTGGGCGGCGACCCGGAGCGCATCAATCCGCTGAATCCCGCCGAACTGGTCATCGACCATTCGGTGCAGGTCGACGACTACGGCCGCGCCAATTCGCTCGCCATCAACAACAAGATCGAGTTCCAGCGCAACGGCGAGCGCTACGCGTTCCTGCGCTGGGGCCAGACCGCGTTCCGCAACTTCAAGGTCGTGCCGCCGAACACCGGCATCGTGCACCAGGTGAACCTCGAGTACCTGGGCCGCGTGATCTTCCACAACGACACCGCCGGCCAGAACCTCGCCTACCCGGAC
>DASTHJ010000228.1:0-3430 GCA_035718265.1 Steroidobacteraceae bacterium
TCGGCGATCACGGTGAGCAGCGGCAGCGCGATCACCAGGCCGATGACGCGCGGCAGGATCAGCACCTCCTGCGGCTCGACGCCGATGGCGTGCAGCGCGTCGACCTCCTCGTTGAGCTTCATGGCGCCGATCTCGGCGGCGAAGGCGCTGCCACTGCGACCCGCAACAATGATGGCGGTGAGCAGCACCGCCAGCTCCCTCAGCACGCCCACCGTGACGATGTCGACCACGAAGATCTCCGCGCCGTACTCGCGCGCCTGCTGCGCGGCGATGTAGGCGATGATCACGGTGATCAGGAAGGCGATCAGCGAAACGATCGGGATGGCGGTGATCCCGGTCTCGTAGATGTGCCGCGCGATCGAGATCGGCCGCAGCCGCCGCCAGCTGGTGCAGGCGCGCAGCAGCGTGACGAAGCCGTGGCCGATGAAACGCAGTGCCGCGGCCAACGAGAAGAAGCGCCGCGCCACCTGCCGGCCCAGCGCGCTGACGGGCTCGAATTCGGATTCGGACGAGGAGCGTGGCGTGGGATGCACGTCCCCCGACAGCGTGGCTTCGATCAGCGCCAACTGCCCGGGTTCTGCGCCCTCGAAGCTCACCTCGAGTCCGGCGTCTGCTGCCACCCGCAGCCATTCGCGCAGCCGCCAGGCGCCTGCCAGGTCGAGCTGCACGGACTCCGGCACCCGTACGCGCAGCACGCGCGCCCCCGCGAACGACTGCGCCGCGAGCTCCGCATCGATGGCCGGCAGGTCGGCGCCACGCCAGTGACCGGCGAGCTCGGCTTCCAGCATCTCGTCTTGTCGGCTGACGTTCAGATACACGCCGCCCGGATTCTATAGAAATCGGCCCCATGAACACCGCGTTTCCGGACACGGCGCCCATGGGGCCTAGTTACCGGGCGATTGCGTCCGCCCGGCGAGGGATGGGGAAGTCAGCTGTCGTCGCGATATCGGCGGATGCGGATCACGGCAAGCAGGATGCCGACCGCCGCCAGCACTCCGAGCCAGGTTTCGTAGTGGGTGAACACGCGCCCCACGTGCCGCAGGAACTCCGCCAGCTCGTTCACGCCGGCGCCTTCGCGCGCCGAGTCGAGATCCAGCAGCCTGAAGACGCCGCTGAACCGGTAGCCGAGGAAGTCGCCGAAGCGATGCGACTGCAACAGCAGGCCCTCGATCAGCAGGATGGCCACCGGCGGCAGCACCGCCCACAGGAAGGCGTTCTTGCGTGCCCAGACCGAAACCAGCAGAAGATAGGCCGCGAGCGGCAGGTACCAGAGGATCACGGCCGGCGCGAACGCCCAGAAGCCCACCTGCACCTGCGCCCAGACGCCGAAGTCCACCGGGATGATGATGTCGCCCAGCGGGCTGCTGCCGAAGCGCAACCAGACGATGAGACCCACGACCAGCTGCGTGATCGCGCTCAGCACCAGCACGTAGGCCGGCGTGACCACCAGCGCGGTCAGCGCCTTGGAGGTCACCACCTCGGCGTCGGACACCGGCAGCGACTTCCAGAACAGGATGCTGCGGTCCTTGCGCTCGGCCAGCAGCGCGTCGAGCAGGTAGAAGAACACCAGCACGCCGAGCGCCACCAGCTGGATCATGGTGATCGCGCTGATGCCGATGGCATAGGCCACCTGGAGCTTCGAGCCGCCAATGTGCGAGGAGATGGAGCTGCTGTCCGGATCGCGTCCGAACGGGAAACCGCCGTCGTGCTCGACGTTGATGCCACCGATGGCCGCGGCGAGCAGGATCACGCCCGAGATCACCAGCGGGGCGATCCACAGCGAGCGGTTCTCCCAGATCTCGCGACGGATCAGGATCAGGATCTTGTGCATGCTCATCATGCGGCCTCCCTGGAACCGGCGCGGCCGGCCGCCTCGGCGCCCATCAGCGCCACGAACAGGTCGGCGACCGAGGGCGTGCGCGTTTCACCCAGCGGCGCGAGCTCCGCCGGGTCGCGGCCATCGAACAGCATCGCGACACGGCCGAAGATCTCGCGTTCGTAGAATGGCTTCAGGGAGCGCGCCTGCTCGACCTTGCCGGCCGCGGGCACGAGCTGCAGGTAGCGTTCACCGAGTGCCTCCATGGGGCTGTCGAGCAGCACCTTGCCGCGCTGGATGAAGATCACGTCGGTGAGGATGTTCTCGATCTCCTCCACCTGGTGCGTGGTCACGAGGATGGTGCGCTCCTTGTCGAAGTAGTCGTTCAGCAGGTTGTCGTAGAACGACCGGCGGAACAGCAGGTCGAGTCCCAGCGTCGGCTCGTCCAGCACGAGTAGTTTGGCGTCGATGGCCAGGATCAGCGCCAGGTGCAGCTGCGTGACCATGCCCTTGGAGAGCTGGCGCACGCGCTTGTCCAGGCGGATGTCGGTGCGCGCGAGGAATTCCTCGGCGCGCTTGCGGTCGAAGCGCGGATGCACGCCGCCCACGAAGTCGAGCGCGTTCGCGACCTTCAGCCAGCGGGGCAGCACCGCGACGTCCGCGATGAAGCACACCTCGTTCATGAGCTGCTCGCGCTCGGTGCGCGGGTCCTTGCCCAGCACCTTGAGCTCGCCCTCGAACGACGTGAGGCCGAGGATGGACTTGATGGCCGTGGTCTTGCCGCTGCCGTTCGGCCCGATCAGGCCCACGATCTTTCCGGAATGCACGTTGAGGTCGATGCCCCGCAGAGCCGGCGTGTCGCCGTAGCTCTTGGTCAGACCGCGCGCTTCAATGATTGCTGTCATCGTCATCGCCTGTGTTGGGGAGGGTCGGGAACGGCTGGGACGCCGGGGCCGACTTGGCACCGCGTTTCATGAGTTCTTCGACGGACAGGCCGAGCCGCTGGATGGTCGCGTAGACCTTTGGCCACTCGGAGTCGAGGAAGTACTGGCGCTCGTCCTTCATGAGCGCCTGCCGCGCGCCCGCGTTGACGAACATCCCGCGCCCGCGCCGCTTCTCGACCAGCTGCTCGTCGGCGAGCTGCTGGTATCCCTTGAGAACGGTCAGCGGGTTGAGACGAAACTCGGCCGCGACGGCGCGGACCGAGGGCAGCGGATCACCCTCCTTGAGGACACCCTCGAGGATCATCGCCACCACTCGATCACGCAGCTGCCGGTAGATCGGCTGGCTGTCGTCCCACTGCGGGTCCATGCGGTGCTCCGGTGCCCTAGCGGACCAGCGCGCTCACGGGCACCACGGCGCTCACCGCGTCGTAGTGCGCACGCGCCACCCTCGCCGTGTCCATGAACATCCAGCTGACGGCCATCGTGATGGTCAGCGTGATCACCACGGCCGCGGCGGCGCTGGCCACTGCACGGAAGTTTTCGGTGTTGGTGCGGATCATGTGAGTCTCCTTCTCCTGGTTCATGGCGCCTCGCCCTTTGCGATTCGCCCTACGTGTTGGTGTTATATATAACTACAACACCAGATCAGATGCAAGCCCTGACCCGAAAA
>DASTHJ010000229.1:0-2744 GCA_035718265.1 Steroidobacteraceae bacterium
ATTCCGCGCTGCCGACGCCGCTGCCGAAACCGTGACGGCCGCGCTGGTAGACGTGCAGTTCCGCGATCGCGCCTGCCTTCACGAGGTCCGTGAAGAGCTGCGCGTTCGCGAGCGAAGGACCCTGGTCACCGGCGGCCGACAACAGGAACGTGGGTGGAAAGTCCTTCAGCGACTCTTCCGGACTCGCGCGGCCGGCGCCGTAGATCAGCGCGACATAGTCGGGACGCGAGCTGACGCGTTCGATCGGATCGGCCGCGTCCGCCACGCCGCCGTCCGCGGCCGCGACCACCGCGCGCGCCAGGCTGCCGCCCGCGGAGAAACCGACGAGCCCGATCTTCGCCGGGTCGAGCTGCCACTGCGCGGCATGCGCACGCACCAGGCGCATCGCGCGCTCGCCGTCGCGCGTGCGCGCGTCGTTGTCGTACGGCACGAGGCGGTACGTGAGCACGAAGGCCGTGACGCCCCAGTCGTTGAAGACCTCGGCGACTTCGGCGCCTTCGCCGCCGTACATCATCATGATGTTGCCGCCGCCCGGCGCGATGACCACGGCATTGCCATTCGCGCTGCCGGCACGCGGCAGGAAAACCGTGAGGAAGGGAGTGTCGAGCGGGGCTCCGCCCCGGGCGCCGGGGACCTGCCCGGGCTCCCACAGGGGAATGTTGCGATACGCCGTGAGTTCGCTGCGCGGTTCGGCCGCCGCGGCGGATGTGATGAAGCAGGCTGTCAGAGCCAGCGACAGGAAACGTCTCACGAGAGCCCCCTTCGAGAAATTGCGGATCGAAGTATGCAGTCTCACCTACGCCCATGTCGCCCCGGCTGGTGCAGCATGCCGGGCATGAAGACACTGCTGCCATTGCTTTGCATCGCGTTGCTGACGGCCTGCGCCACGTCCATTCGCGCGCGCTCTGATTACGACTCACGCAACGACTTTTCCCGTTACCAGACGTTCGCCTGGATCGCGGAGGACCCGTTGATCACGCCACGCGGCTCCGCCGAGCAGGTGAGCCCGCTCAATCGCCGGCGCATCGTCGAGGCGATCGAATCGCAGCTCGCCGGCAAGGGATTTCACAAGGCGGACGATCCATCCGGCGCGGATTTCGTCCTGTCCTTCACCGTGGGCGCGCGCGATCGCATCGACGCGCAGTCCTATCCCGTGCGCTTCCGCGGCTACTGGGGATGGGGCGGGACCTACCTCGGCCACGATGCGGACGTGAGGACGTACCGCGAAGGGACGCTGGCCATCGACGTCTTCGACGCCCGTTCGAACCAGCCCGTGTGGCATGGCTGGGCGACCAAGCGGATCACGGATCGCGACGTGGAGAACGCGGCGCAGCTGATCCCGCAGGCGGTGGCCGCGATCCTGGCGGATTTCCCGCCGCGCTGAACGAACTATTGTGACGTTCCCGCTGGAACGTCGCGCGCCTTGCGCGACTGCTGGATCAGCACATCGACCGCGAGTCCGAGATCCATGCGATCCCCGCGCCAGCAATCGACGAACTTGCCGGATGTGATTGCGCCGGCCTCGCCGGCGGGCTGCCTGCATTCGGGCATCACGGCAGTGCCGCGCGGATTCACGAACCGCAACGCGCCGTCATCGAGTACTTCGACATTGAATCCGCCCTCGTGCACGGCGCGATGATGGAAGCGGCACAGCGAAACCAGGTTGGAAGGCCTGGTCTCACCGCCATTCGCCCAGTGCCTGATGTGATGCATGTCGATGTAGCGCGCATTGCTGCAGCCCGGGAAACGGCAGCCCTTGTCGCGTGCGGTGAGCAGTCGGCGTAGCGGCGCCGAGACGATGCGCGTCTTGCGGCCGAGGTTGAGCGGCTCGCCGTCCTTGTCCTCGACCAGGGCGATCAAGCTGGCATCGCAGGCAAATCGCCTGGCGCTCTCGGCAGGAATCGAAGGCCCGTGCTCGATCTCGCAGCAACCGGCGACCCGGCTGCGCAGGGTCTCGGCCGCGACGTGCACGATGACCTGCTGCCGATCCGCGCCCGGTGCCTCCAGCACGTCATGCGCCAGGAAACTCTCCGCGACGCGGGCGAGGGCGTCGGCACGGCGCTGGCTGAAGGGGATCAGCTGCTTCGACGTTCCAGCGGGAACGTCCTCGTACCTGGGAATGCTTTCGACCGCGAGGTCCAGCGCCTTCATGACGAGCGCGCCGGCTTCGGCGGGCAGGTGGCAGGTCAGGATCAACGAGCCATCGTCGTCATGGCGGAACGAGACGCGCCGGTTCTGCTGCTGGCGCTTCTCGCGCGACAGCTCCTCGGCCTCCTGGCAGCGTCGATAGGCGCGCACGAGCTTCTCCACGTGCGAGGCCGTGCCGTGCTCGGCGATCGACAGCAGGTACTCTTCGTTCGCGGCGTTGCCCACGCGGGTGATCTCGCGCACCTTGGAGTAACTCAGCCGTCCGCTCGCCATCCCCGCGGAAATCTTCGGCAGATTCTCGAGCGCGCGCGCCACCCGGACCCGTTCGCGCGCGGCGCCCAGCGCGATGCCGCACTTCCAGTTGAGCCAGTGCGCACAGGATTGCGTGGCGCCGTCCGACCAGCCCGCCCGCCGGTCGAACTCCGCGATCAGCACGAGGAAACGATGTTTGGCCGCATTGATGTGGCCGGCGAGGGTGCAGATCTCGCTTGCCAGCGCGTCGATGGAAAGCATGCGCACGTCCTTGTTAGATCTGGATGGACGTACAGTATACGCGTGTCGCGCGCAGAGCGCACGCGCATTTCAGGGTAGTTAGA
>DASTHJ010000230.1:0-4524 GCA_035718265.1 Steroidobacteraceae bacterium
CCGTCGCCGTCCAGGTCGGAGTAGTCGTTGTAGGCCTTCTTGTGCAGCTGCTGGTCCTTGGTCATGGTGATCATGACCTGCGGCGGGATCGCGGCGCCGAGGTAGATCGGCTGCGTGGCGAGCGTGAGCAGCGCCGCCTGCGCCGGCTGCGTGGCGACGGCGAACGCGATGACGGCGGCGACGGTTTTCTTGATGGTGTTCTTCATGTTCTTCATGAGTCGGCCTCGGTCAGTTCCAAGGTTTGAGGTACATCTCCTGCAGCGTCACGCGGGTGTTCGGGTTTGCCCCGACGCCCTGGACGGTGATGCGGTAGTAGTTCGTCACGCCGGCCACCGGGCTGAGCGACTGCAGCGACGGCGTCGGCACGATGTCCTTCCAGATCGCCTCGATGATGTAGCGCGGCTGGGCCGAGACGTTCGGCAGCGCGGTGGCGCCGGTGTACTTGCCGTAGGGCACGGCGATGCTGGAGCTCGAGCTGAGGTCGACGCTCGGGAACGGCGGGAACGGTCCCGTGGCGCTCGCGTAGCACAGGCCCCAGCCGTAGGTGGTGTTGGTATTCGTCGTGCAGGTGCCGTTCGGCGCGTCGTTGCCGTCGCCGAACCCGGTACGTCCGGACATGATCGGCGAGCGCGGCGTCGCGGTCGCCGTCCCGGTGCCCCAGATGTCGCGCTCCGCGTCGCGCAGGCCGGACTCGGCGGCCTGGAAGGCCACGTTCAGGTCGCGGTACTGGCCGGACATGCGCTCTTCCAGCGTGATGCCGCCCATGGTGGTGAGCGCGAGCATGGTGAGCACCACCATGAACATGAGCGAGATGATCAGGATCGCGCCGCGCTGCTGTCGGATGGAGGTTGTCATTGGGTGCGGTTGCGCAGCACGAA
The DNA here is from genome assembly GCA_035718265.1 of Steroidobacteraceae bacterium. Classification (GTDB taxonomy): domain Bacteria; phylum Pseudomonadota; class Gammaproteobacteria; order Steroidobacterales; family Steroidobacteraceae; genus CADEED01. The sequence goes on from DASTHJ010000230.1 coordinate 879, forward strand.
GTTGCTGTTGGCGGCGAGGCGGATGCGCTCGTCGTTGAACGGCCCGACCGTGGTGCCCGCCAGCTCATAGGTGCGCGTATCCTTCGCGCCGGCCGAAAGGTTCGGCGAGCGGTGCAGGATCGCGACGCGCACGTTCAGCACCTGCGACATGCTCAATCCCGCGGTACCGGCCGCCAGGTAGCGCTCCACCGCGATCGGGCCGGTCTTCTCGCCATAGATCACCTGCATGTTCTCGATATCGGGCACGATCTCGGTCCAGGTGTTACCGCGGTCGAGGCTGCAGAACAGCGCCGGGCCGCCGTTCGCGCCGCCGCTGCGCACGCGCAGCCAGTTCTCCACGTAGGTCACGCCGAGCGTCGCCACGTAGGGCGAGGGCGCCGGGCCCATCTGGCGGTCGACGCGGTTGCCGAGGCAGTCGAGGATCCGGCCGTCCGCGCCGCCGCAGGAGTTGGTCGCCAGGCAGCCCGAGCTGCTGGTGCCCAGGCCGCTGCCCTGGAAGCGCACGATCAGCGTGTCGCTGCTGTTGACGCCGGTGGCGTTGCTGCCGTCGATCGGCGAAAGCCCCGCGAACACCACGTCGATGGTGCGATTCCAGTCGGCGCGATAGCCGGCCTGGCGCGTGAGGCGCCCGATCACCTGGAACGCGAAGCGCGTGTTCTCCTGGATGCGCGACAGGTCGTCCTGGGTCCGGTAGGTCTGCTTCGTGCCCACGAAGAGATTCGCGATCACCACGGTGATCACCAGCCCGATGGTCATCGCGACCATCATCTCGACGAGCGACATGCCGCGCTGGCGGCGCATTGCGAGGGCGCAGGGCATATTCATGGCTGGGGCTGGAGCGTCGTGACGACGCGAAGGTAGGCGTTGGGGTCCGTGGTGGCGAGGCCGCTGCGGCGGTCGTCCAGCCACCACACCTTGATTGCATAAGCGGTGCCAAGGCCGTCGCAGGCGTGCGTCACGGCGGTGCCGTTCCACGTGCCGTCGTTCGGCGTGGAATCGAGGCAGGTGATGCCGAAGCCGCCGGGCAGCACGCGCGGGTTCGAGTTCGGCGAGGCTGCGTTATTCCACTCGTAGTAGTCGTTCTGCGCCATCTGCTGGGGCGTGCAGTTCGTCGTGGTGTAGCAGCTGGTGGTCTGCGCCTCGGTCGGCAGGTGGTAGTACGGCATCGCCGGCAGCGGCACGGTGAGGCCGGCCAGGTTGGCGCGCATGCGGTCGGCCATGTCGTAGGCCTGTTGCGTGGCAAGCGTGCGCAGGTTCGCGCTCTTGTTGTTCTGCACTCCGGTCACGTAGATGCCGGCGATGCCGAGCAGCCCGAACGACACGATGAGGATGGCAATCAGCGTCTCGAGCATGGTGAAGCCGCGCGAGCGCAGGGGACGAGTGGGTTGGCGCATGGGCGTGCTCAGGAGCAGTTCGACGACGTGGACGTCACCTGGGTGCGGCCGGTGGCGTTGATGGAGACCAGCCGGCCGACCATGCCGGACTTGCACACGGTGAAGGTACGCGAGGCGTCCGCGGGGCCCGAGGGGCGATAGATGACGTCCAGCGTGCTCGGCGCCACGGTCACCGTGACGCCGCTCGGCAACGGATCGTGCACGCGCAACAGTGTTTCGGTCGCGGTTTCGAACGTGCCGTTGCTGTTGGCGTCGAGGTAGATGATCCAACCCTGGTTCCAGGAGCTGCCGTTGCAGGTCGCCTGGTCGTTGCTGGCGCAGAAGCCGACGCGCTGCGCGCGGCTGATGGCGGTGGCGCGCGCGAAGGTCAGGTCGGTCATCAGGTCGGCGGACACCGACGAGAGCCGGTTGCTGATCACCAGGTTGGTGAGCGACGGCAATCCGATGCTGAGCAGCACCGCCGCCAGCGCGATGACGAACATGAGCTCGATGACCGTGAAGCCCGCCGCTGCCCTTGGCATGCAGCCTCCCTTTCTTATGCAGGAGATGCTACGGACAGGCGCCGCGGCGCCGCAAAGGCGCGCGACCGGCGGCTGGAAAGGCAGGGCGGACGGCGTCGCCGCTGCGCGGCACTCGGCACAAGTTCACGCCGCGCCGCGGCGCAGCATGGGGCGCTATAATCGCGGCCTGGTTGCGCGCACGTTTTTTAACACGCTGGTGTAGCTCAGTTGGTAGAGCAACTGATTCGTAATCAGTAGGTCGCCCGTTCGAGTCGGGCCACCAGCACCACGATCGACCTCATGGCCGCGACGATCCTGGTAGTCGACGACGACGAGAGCATCCGGGATCTGCTGCGGCTGCACCTGAGCGCCGCGGGCTACGAAGTGCATGTGGCGCCTGACGCGATCGCGGCCGGCTACATGGTGCTGCGCAGCCCGCCCGACCTGATCATCTCGGACATCCGCATGCCGCACATGGACGGCTTCGAGTTCATCGCGGCGCTGAAGGCGGATCCCACGCTGCCGCGCATCCCGGTCATTTTCCTCACTTCCTACGACCAAGGCGACGACCGCGGCAAGGAGCTGGGCGCGGTCGGCTACCTCACCAAGCCGGTGCGCGCAGACCGGCTCCTGCAACTGGTCGCGAAGCACGTGCCCGGCGGCGCGCTGCCGATAGGCTAGAGAAGCGGGCTAGCGCGGGGCGTAAGGACCGCGCCGCGGGGCCTCGGCGGCCGGCGCCGGCGTTGCCGGCACGACAGGCTGCTCGTCGATCGAGGGCGGCGCGACCTGGTTGCGCGCGCGCGCCACGCCGGCGCGCGGGTAGCCCGCCAGGTCGAGCGCGCGCTCGTAAGCCTGCGCGCTGATCGCGGTCTCGACCTGCCCGCCGACCATCAAGACCGGCACCAGGGTGCCGCCGCTCACGCGCTTGAGCTCGTCCTGCGCCTCCTGGGTCTCGACCACCACCTCGCGGAACGGCACGCCGCGCTTGTTCATGGTGTCGCGCGCGATCTGGCATTGCTGCTTGCAATCGGGATGGCTGTAGAGCGTGACCGGCGATTCGCGCATCGCCTTGTCGAGCTCGTAGCTGCCCTGGCCGCCGACCGCGTTGTCCTGCAGGCGCTTCTTCTGCACGCCCCTCGCGCTGGCGGGCGGCGGCGTGTCGGTGTACTGCACGCGCCCTTTTTCGTCGATCCACCGATAGGTCTGCGCGTGCGCGGCGGCGAAACAGAAGATGAGAAAGAAGAGCGCGAGGCGCGGCAGATTCATCGGCCCATCATACGCTTCACGAGCGGCAGTCGCGCAGCTCGCTGCCCTCGAGCTGGCGTGCGATTTCTCTCAGTCGCGCCTGCAGCGGCACGTCCACGCTCTTCACCTGCAGCCAAATTTTTGGCACCACGGTTTCGCGCGCGCCGACGCGCGCGCTGCGCACGCCCTGCGCGCGCAGCGCCGCGAGGCGCGCTTCGGCCGCCTCCTCGCTGCGGAACACGCCGAGCGACAGCGCCCAGCGGTGCTCGCCTTCTTCCTGCACGATGAAAAATTCGCCGATGCCGAGGTTCTTCAGCTCGGCGGCTTTCTTCAGCGCGCCCTGCCGGCTGCCCATCGACGGAATGAACACCCACCAGCCGGCGGTTTCCTCGGTGCGGCGCTGCGCCAGCCGCGTGCCGAGGGCGAGCGGCTCGAGCAGCTTCTCGGCGCGCGGCGCGTCGGCCAGCGTGAAGCTGCCCCACTCGAGGCAGGCGATCGGCGCGGCGG
>DASTHJ010000231.1:0-5748 GCA_035718265.1 Steroidobacteraceae bacterium
TAGCGCAGCGAGTCGGTGACCATCTGGATGACGCGCGGATGCGAGAGGTTCAGCGTGTTGCCGGTGCCCGTGTCGTTGATGTAGTAGCGCTTGTCGGGCGCGAGCCGGTAGTAAGACGCGTTGTCGAGGCCCTTGAACGAGAACGTCGGCCCCAGCTCGTTGCCCTCGGCCGTGTGGTTGTAGACCACGTCGAGGATCACCTCGAGCCCCGCGTCGTGCAGGCGGCGCACCAGGTTCTTGAATTCCTGCACGCCGCGGCGCGGATCCGCGAAGTAGCGCGGGTCGGCGGCGAAGAAGCCGATGGAGTTGTAGCCCCAGTAGTTCGTGAGGCCGCGTTCCAGCAGGTGGCTGTCGTTCACGAAGGTGTGGATGGGCAGCAGCTCCACCGTGGTGATGCCGAGCGAGCGCAGGTACTTGACCACGCGCAGCGTCGACATGCCGGCGAACGTACCGCGCAGCGGCTCCGCGACGCCGAGATGACGCTTCGTGAAGCCGCGCACGTGGGTCTCGTAGACGATGGTGCGGTCCCAGGGCACCAGCGGCCGCACGCTGCGCTTCCAGTCGAAGCTCGCGTCCACCACCACGCCCTTCGGCACGAACGGCGCGCTGTCCAGCTCACTGAAGCTCAGGTCGTCCTGGCCGATCTCGTATGCGAAGCACGCCTGGTTCCATTCCAGCGCGCCGACGAACTCGCGTGCATACGGGTCGGCGAGCAGCTTGTTGGGATTGAAGCGGTGCCCCTGCGCGGGCTCGTACGGACCGTGCACGCGGTAGCCATACGTCGCGCCCGGCGCCAGGCCCTCGAGGTAGCCATGCCAGATCTCGTCGGTGTATTCGGGCAGGTCGATGCGCTCGAGCTCCGTGCGCCCGTCCGCGTCGAACAGGCACAGCTCGACGCGCGTGGCGTGCGCCGAGAACAGCGAGAAGTTGACGCCCCGGCCGTCCCAGGTGGCGCCGCGCGGGTGCGGCAAGCCTTCCCTCAATCGATACCTGCTGGCCAAGCTGTCTAACTACCTACGGCTCGTGGGCGAATCCGCACAGGTTAAATGGCGCGGCGTGCGCGCGTAAGTCCTTGTCAGCCCGAGAGAAGTAGGAACCCTCCGACGCATACAGCTTGCTGCGGCGCGGACTACTGGTTGGACGACCCCCGGCCGGACTCGATAGGTTTCCGGCACACCCGTCCACGATCACCTTCATGGCAAGACTCATGACCACCAAGCGCAGCAGCTACGATCCCCTGGCCACTTCCCGCCACCCCCGCTGGCTCGTCCTGCGGGACATGTTCCACAACGTCCTCGACGCCACGGAGCTTCCGCCCGGCACCGACCTGCGCGCCGCCTTCGCAGCGGGGCTCGCGGCGCTCGAGCGCCAGGGCTGGAACAGCGAGGGCGCCAGCGGCGGCATGGTTTTTGTTAGGCGCAATGGCGAACGGCGCTTCTTCGCGCTGCACGAGCACGATCCGCACGAGCCGCTGCCCCCGGGACATGGCACGGCGTATGGACGCTGTACCACCTGCGAATAGCGTGCCTGGCGGGCGGCCCGATGGCGTAGCGCACGCGAACAGGATAGTTTCGCGCGCGGTGAACTCGCTTTCGCTCATCGTCTACCGCGGTCGCGCCGGCGACCGCAACCCGCGCGGCACGCGCGGCGCGCAGCTGCTGGGCCTCGCGCTGGCGCGCCGCTTCAACCTGCCGACCACCTACGTGAGCACGCCGCAGCCGCCGCTGCCGAGCACCCTGTGGGACGAGCAGCTCTCGGCGGCGCGGGCCGACCTGCGCGCGTTCGCCGATGCGTTGACCACGCTGTTCGAGCGCGGCGAGCGCTGCGTCAGCGCCATGGGCCGCTGCGCCGCCGGCCTCGCCACGATCCCCGTGGTGGTGCGCCATCACCCCCAGGCCTGCATCGTGTGGTTCGATGCGCACGGCGACTCGAACCTGCCCAGCTCCAATGCCGTGCCCTACCTCGGCGGCATGGTGATCACGGGCGCCGCGGGGCACTGGAACAGCGGCCTGGGCAGCGGGCTGTCGATGTCCAATGTCGTGCTGGTGGGCGCACGCGACCTCGATCCGCACGAAAAGCAGCTCATCGGCAGCGGTGTGCTCAGGGTGGTCGCGCCGGGTCCGGACCTGGTCGCGCGGCTGTCCGCCGCCATCGGCGACCGCGACGTGTACGTGCACCTCGATTGCGACGTGCTGGAACCCGGCCTCGTGCCCATCGAATACCAGGTACCGGGCGGCCTGTCGTTCGAGGAGCTGCACGCCTGCGCCCAGGAACTGCGCAAGCGGCGCGTCGTCGGCCTGGAGATCTCGGAATTCGAAGCCGAATGGCTGGACGGCAGGCCGGGCAGCCCGGAAAGACTGGTCGACGCGATCGCGCCGCTGCTCAGCTAGCCCGCTTCTCGGCTAGACTTGGGCTCCCGATGAAATTCCCGATTCCGCTTCTGCTCGGCGTGGCCTTCGGCCTGTCCGAAGCCGGCCTTGGCATCCTCAAGCGCTCGCGCGACGACAGCGTCGACGCCGACGACTCTTCGCTGCCGGTCCTCTGGGTCACCATCGTGCTGGCCGTCACCGCGGGCATCTACGCCTCGTACCATGCGCCGCGCGCGGCGATCGGCTCGCGGCTGGTGTTCTGGCTGGGCTGCGGACTGTTCGCGCTGGGGCTGCTGCTGCGCTGGTATGCCATCTTCTACCTGGGCCGCTACTTCACGGTGAACGTCGCCATCCATTCGCGCCACGAAGTCATCGACACCGGCCCCTACCGGCACATCCGGCACCCGGCCTATGCCGGCGCGCTGCTGGCGTTCCTCGGGCTGGGCCTGTGCCTCGGCAACTGGCTGTCGATGGCGCTGCTGATGCTGCCCATCGCGTGGGCCTTCGGCTGGCGCATGTCCACCGAGGAACGCGCGCTGTCCGATGCGCTCGGCGCGCCCTATACGAACTACATGCGGCGCACCAAGCGCCTGGCGCCCTACATCTACTGATTCGGCTTTTCGCAGGGGGAAGCATGCGTATTCGCTTCGCGTGGCTGGCGGCGTGCGTGTGCGTCGTCTCGGGAACGGGATCGGCTCACGCCTATGACAACTTCCGCGTGGCGGTCTACTGCCGCGCGCAGGAAGTGCAGAAGATGGCGGACCCGAAGTGGCTCGCGGACAGCTGGGCCGCCGTGTCGCGCGAAGTGCACGTCGACAAGGTGTACATCGAGACGCACCGCGACCGCATCCTGGTCGACGACGCCACGCTCGAGGCGGCGAAGCGCTTCTTCGCCGGGCACGGCGTGGCCGTGGCGGGCGGCATCACCTTCACGGTCAGCGAGCCGAACCGCTTCGAGACGTTCTCGTATTCGAATCCCGGGCACCGCAAGGCCGTGCAGCAGATCGCCGAGCACACCGCGCGGCATTTCGACGAGATCATCCTCGACGACTTCTTCTTCACGAGCACGAAGTCGCCGTCCGACGTCCAGGCAAAGGGAACGCGCAGCTGGACCGACTACCGGCTGGCCATCATGGAAGACGCCGCGAAGAACCTGGTCATCGGTCCCGCGAAGCGCGTCAACCCGAAGGTCAAGGTGGTCATCAAGTACCCGAACTGGTACGACCATTTCCCGGCACTCGGCTTCAACCTCGAGCGCGGGCCGCAGCTCTTCGACGGCATCTACACCGGCACCGAGACGCGCGACGCGGTGCGCAGTGCGCAGCACCTGCAGCCCTATCTCGGCTACAACATCATGCGCTACTTCCAGAACATCGCGCCGGGACGCAACGGCGGCGGCTGGGTGGACACCGGCGGCGCCACGTACTACGACCGCTACGCCGAGCAGCTCTGGATGACGCTGTTCGCGCGCGCCGCGCCCGAGATCACGCTGTTCGACATCCGCCAGATGCTCTATCCGCTGGATCCGAGGAAGAGCCCGCCACGCCAGGTCATGCCGACCACCTTCAGCTTCAAGGACGTGATCCGTCCCGTGAAGGACGCGGACGGCACGGAGTTCACCCCCGCGCACTACGCGCGCGTGGCGGGCGTGTCGTTCGAGGCCGTCGACGCGCTGCTCGGCAAGCTCGGCAAGCCCGTGGGCATCAAGAGCTACAAGCCCTACAACTCGCAGAGCACCGAAGACTTCCTGCAGAACTACATCGGCATGGCGGGCGTGCCCGTGGAAATGGTCCCGGCTTTCCCTACCGAGGTGCCGGTGCAACTTCTCACCAGCCAGGCGGCGGCGGATCCGAAGATCGTCGACCTGATCGAGGCGCAGCTGCAGCGTGGCAAGAACGTGGTGATCACCTCGGGATTGCTGCAGGCGCTGCAGGGGCGCGGCCTCGGTCGCATCGCGGAGCTCGAGGATTCCGGGCGCGTGGCGCTGGTCAGCCAGTTCATCGTCGGGCGCGGCGAAATCGTTTCGAGCGATGCGCCGATGCTGATCCCGCAGATCACCTATCGCACCAACGACTCCTGGGAGCTCGTCTCCGCGGTGGCCGGCGACAACGGCTGGCCCATCCTGCACGATGCCGACTATCTCGATGGCCAGCTGCAGGTGCTGACGATCCCGGAGAATTTCTCGGACCTCTCGAACTACCCGGAACCGGTGCTCAACGCCATCCGGCGCGTCATCACGGCGGCGCTGCCCGTCAAGCTCGAAGCACCGGGCAAGGTGAGCCTGTTCGTCTACGACAACGACACGTTCATCGTGCACAACTTTCGCGACGAACCGGTGGCCGCTGCGGTATCGCTGCGCGCCGGCGCCGCCCTCAGCGACCTCGAGGACGGGGGCAAGATCACGACCGAGGTACGCCGCGAGCCCGCCCGCTTCGGCGCACCCGCCGTGGAATCCACCGTGGCCCACTTCGCCCTGCCGCCACATTCGTTCCGCGCATTCCGCATCGAATAGCAGGCCGCTATCCTTGGCCGCATGGTCCCCGCCGACATGCAGGCCTTGAAACTCGAAACGCCGCGCCTGCTGCTGCGCCCGCCGCGGCTCGAAGATTTCGATGCCTGGGCGCACTTCCTCGACGACGAGGAAGCCGCCCGGTTCATCGGCGGCCGGCAGGTGCGCGCGACCGCCTGGCGCACGTTCATGGGCATGTGCGGATGCTGGCACATGACCGGCATCGCCATGTTCTCGGTGATCGAGAAATCGAGCGGCCAGTGGGTGGGTCGCCTCGGCCCGTGGTACCCGGAAGGCTGGCCCGCGCCCGAAGTCGGCTGGGGCATCATGCGCGAGCACTGGGGCAAGGGATACGCCAGCGAGGGCGCCGCCGCCGCCATGGACTATGCCTTCGACGTGCTCGGCTGGGACGAGGTGATCCACTGCATCCACGAGCGGAATCTCGCCTCGCAGGGCGTGGCGAAGAAACTCGGCTCTCGCCTGCTGCGACGCGTGACGATGCCCTTCCCGTTCGAGGCCGAACCGATGGACGCCTGGGGACAAAGTCGTGCGGAATGGAAGAGCCGTGCGCGCGGCGCCCGCGGAACTCCCGTCACGTAGCCACGGTCAGTTCACCATGCCCAAACGAAAGCGGCGCCGCGTCACGTTGGCCCTGATCCTCGCCTACTTCCCGCTCGCGTTGGGCTATCTCGCTTTCAGTGGTCAGCTCGGCGCCGCGGACTGGCGCAGCGCCTCGCGCGAGCCGGCGGGGCTGGCGCCGGATCCGGCCAGCACGCCGGAAGCCGTCGTGCAGGTGTACTCGGCGCGCGCCGTGAGCTGGCGCGGCTGGTTCGGCGTGCACACCTGGGTGGCCGTCAAGCGCACCAATGC
>DASTHJ010000232.1:0-2730 GCA_035718265.1 Steroidobacteraceae bacterium
TCGCGCATGACCATGGAGCATCGGCTGCGCGGCGCGGTGGAGCGCCAGGAATTCGAGCTGCACTACCAGCCCAAGGTGGACGTGCGCACCCAGGAAATCCGCGGCCTGGAGGCCCTGGTCCGCTGGCGCGATCCGGAGGCCGGGCTGGTGATGCCGGGCGTGTTCCTGTCGCTGATGGAATCCAGCGGACTCATCGTGCCGCTCGGCGACTGGATCCTGCGGCAGGCGGCCAACGACCTGCGGCGCTGGCAGGGCGCGGGCCTGAAGCCGGGTCGCATCGCCGTCAACATCTCCCCGGTGCAACTGCGGCGCCGCACGTTCGCCGACCACCTGCTCGACCTGGTCGGCGAGTGGCGCAACGAGAACAGCGGCATCGACATCGAGATCACCGAGGGCGTGCTGATCGACGACGTGAGCACGGCGGTCTCCCAGTTGCGGATGTTGCGGCGTTCCGGCGTGCGCGTGGCGATCGACGACTTCGGTACCGGCTATTCCTCGTTGAGCCGGCTGGCCGAGCTGCCCGTGGACATGCTGAAGATCGATCGCAGCTTCGTCGCCCAGCTCACCACGAGCGGCGCGGGTCGCACCGTGGCGGAGACCATCATCGCGCTCGGCCGGGCCTTCAACATGACGACGGTGGCCGAGGGCGTGGAGACGCCCGAGCAGTTCGAGATGCTCGCCAACCTCGGCTGCGACCAGTCGCAGGGCTACCTGCACAGCCGGCCCTTGTCCGCGCAGGATCTTGAACCGTTGCTGAAGAATGGCGTGCCGGCCGGAGCCTTGCAGAAAAACAATCCGGCGAACCTCGAGAAAACGGGCAGGTTCCGTCGGGGTTGACCTCGGGCGACAACTTTTCTTTTTGGGGAACGCCGGCGCTGCGGCTGATCTAAACTGGACATGCATGTCCAGTCCGATCGGATAGCCACTTGCCCAAACAACTCACGCGGCCCCGTCTCGTCGGGCTGATCGTCCTCGCACTCCTCATCGCGTTCGTCGTCTATCGCTGCACGGCCGGCGGTGACGACACGCCGGAATATCAGACCTCCGTGGTCGAGAAGACCAACGTGGTGTCGCGCGTCAGCACCTCCGGCAGCCTGCAGGCGCTGGTCACCGTGGACGTGGGCAGCCAGGTGTCGGGCCGCATCCAGGAGCTGTACGCCGACTTCAATTCCAAGGTGAAGAAGGGCGAGAAGATCGCGAAGATCGATCCGTCGCTGTTCCAGGCAGCGGTGGTGCAGGCCCAGGCGAACGTCACCGCGGCGCGCGCCAACGTCACGCGGCTCGAGGTCACGGCCGAGGACGCCGAGCGGCAGGCCAAGCGCGCCTCGGAGGTGTTCGCGCAGCGCTTGATCTCCGAGACCGAGCGCGACAATGCCGTCGCGACGGCGCGCGCGGCGCGCGCCTCGGTCGAACAGGCCAAGGGGCAGCTCGCGCAGGCCCAGGCGCAGCTCGAACAGGCGCGCACCAACCTGCGATACACCGACATCGTCTCGCCGACCGACGGCGTCGTGATCTCGCGCGCGGTGAACGTCGGCCAGACCGTCGCGGCGTCGCTGCAGGCGCCGGTGATCTTCACGATCGCGCAGGACCTCTCGAAGATGGAGGTGCATACCAACGTCGCCGAGTCGGACATCGGGCGCCTGAAGCCGGGCATGCGCGTGACGTTCACCGTGGACGCCTATCCCGGCGAGCCGTTCCGCGGCGCGATCCGCGACATCCGCAATGCGCCGCAGGTGGTGCAGAACGTCGTCACCTACGACGCCGTCATCGACGTGAACAACGACGACCTGAAGCTCAAGCCCGGCATGACGGCGACGGTCAGCGTCATCACCGATCGGCGCCGCGCCGTGCTCGCGGTGCCGAACGCCGCGCTGCGCTTCCGGCCGGAGATGTTCGGTGAAGGGCAGCGCGGTGCGCAGCGGGGCGGCGCGGCAGGCAGCAGCGGATTGCGCCAGCGTGGCCAGGGCGGCGGCCAGGGTGGCGACGGAGACGGGGGTGAGGGCGGCGCGCCGCAGGTGGTGAAGCGCACCGTGTACGTCCTCGAAGGCGGCAAGCCCGTGCGGCGCGAGGTCGTGGCCGGCATCACCGATGGCCGCGTGACGGAAATCGTCGAGGGCGACCTGAAGGAAGGCGACCAGGTCATCGTGGCGGTGACCGGCCAGAGCCAGAACCCGCAACCGCGCCGCGGCCAGCGCACCATCCGCATTCTCTGAACGGTGCACCATGGCCGCGCTGATCGAATTGCGCAATCTCGCCAGGATCTACCAGTCCGGCGATGCCGAGTTCGCGGCGCTGCACGACGTGAACCTCGACATCGAGCGCGGCGAATTCGTGGCCATCACCGGCTCCTCGGGCTCGGGGAAGTCCACGCTGATGAACCTGCTCGGCTGCCTGGATTCGCCGTCGCGCGGCAGCTACCGGCTGGCGGGCCGGGACGTGGCGCAGCTCTCGCGCATCGAGCTCGCGCAGGTGCGCAACGAATTCATCGGCTTCGTGTTCCAGAACTTCAACCTGCTGGCGCGCACCTCGGCCCTCGAGAACGTCGAGCTGCCGCTGATCTACGCGAAGGTGCCGCTCGCGGAGCGCCATCGGCGCGCGCGCGAGGCGCTCGATCGGGTGGGGCTCGCGCATCGCGCGGGGCATCACCCCTCGCAGCTTTCCGGTGGCCAGCAGCAGCGCGTGGCCATCGCCCGTGCGCTGGTCACGCGCCCGCCGCTGATCCTCGCCGAC
>DASTHJ010000233.1:0-7164 GCA_035718265.1 Steroidobacteraceae bacterium
GCAGGGCTTGTGCAGGAACTGGTGGGTCACGGGCAGCGCGCGCATGATGGCTTCGCGCTCCGCCTGGCCGGACAGCACGATGCGCGCCGCGGCCGGGAAGTCCCGCTGGATGTGGCGCAGCAGCTCCGCGCCGTCCATGCCGGGCATGCGCATGTCGGTGATGACGACGTCCGCGGGCGTCTTCTTCATCTCCTCCAGCGCCTGCTGGCCGCCGAGGGCGAAAGTCATCTCCCAGCGCTTGCGTTCCTTGCGCAAGGAATTCCGCAAGCCATCGAGAATGGCCTGTTCGTCATCGACAAATAGAACGTGTAACGAAGTCATGCTGCAGCCTCTGTAGCCGTTTCCGACACCGGCAGTCGGATGTAGAAAGTCGTGCCTTTTCCGGTTTCCGTTTCGAAGTGAAGTGATCCCTTGAGTTTCTCGACCACGATGCCGCGCGACAGCGCCAGGCCCTGGCCGGTGCCGCGCCCGATCTCCTTGGTCGTGACGAACGGCTCGAAGATGCGCGGGCGCACCGATTCGGGAATGCCGTCGCCGGTGTCCGAGATCGAGATCTCGACATAGTCGCCGATCGCGCGCGTGCGTACCGTGATGCGGCCCTTGTTGCTGGTACCTGCCACCACGTCGCCGATGGCATGCGCGGCGTTCAGCAACAGGTTGAGCACCACCTGGTTCACGTCGCCCGCATGGCAACGTACGGCCGGGATGTCGCCGAAGTCGGTCTCCAGGTCGGCGACCGACTTGTATTCGTTGCGCGCCATGTTGAGCGTCGTGCGGATCGCGCGGTTGATGTCGACGTCGGCCATGGTGCGCGAGTCGGGATGCGCGAACTCCGTCATGGAGCGCACGATCGAACCGACGCGGCCGATGCCCTCGAGCGCGCGATCCAGCGCGTCCGGCGCGTTCTTCAGGAAGTAGTCGACGTCGGCGGCCTCGTCGGTGTCGCCGGCGCGTTTCGCCTGCTCGGTGACGTCCTGGCCCGAGAGCACGCCGGCGGCCAGCGCCCGGTAGTCGGCCAGCGCGCGCGGCAGGTCCTTGATCGCGTGGCGCACGAAACGCACGCTGTCGGAGATGAACTGCACCGAGGTGTTGATCTCGTGCGCCACGCCGGCGGCGACGCGACCGACGGACTCGAGCTTCTGGCCCTGCGCCATCTCGCGCACCAGCCGGCGCGACTCGGAGACGTCGATCATCAGGCCGCGCAGGAAGCGCATGTCGTCCCTGAGCTCGCAGGCCACGGTCCAGCGCAGCTCGAGCACGCGGTCGTCGGCGGTCACCACCGAGCACAGGATCTCGAAACTTCCCGGCATGGCTTCGTCGAGCTGACGGCGGGCGGTGGGTTCGCGATCGCGCGGCAGCAACTGCTCGAGGAATCCCGCATCCTTCCAGTGTGCCTCGGCATAGCCGAGGATCTTCTCCGCCTGTGGCCCGATGTACGTGAAGCGGCCGTGCGCCAGGTCCAGTTCGAACGGAATGGCGCGCGTGGTCTCCGCGATCAGCCGGTACTGCTCGCGGCTGCGCGTCAGTTCGGCGGTGCGCTCGCTGACGTCGCGCTCGATGGATTCGTTCTGCAGCTGCAGGCCTGCAGCCTGCAGCGAAAACCGCCACACCGTGCCCATGCCCTGGCGGACGGTGATCAACAGCATCGCGGTTTCGGCGGTGACGAACGTGGCCTGGCTCAGCAGGCGCGACCAGGCGGCGGCGCCGATCTGGTAGGAATCCGGCAGCAGCGCGAGCCGCACCACGGGATAGCCCACGGCCACGAGCAGCGCGGTGATCATCACGCGCCAGTCGCGGTAGAAGGCGAGGAAGGCCAGCGAGGCGAACACGTGGAACTGCGCCTCGGTGTTGCCTTCGAGCAGCCACACGTACAACCACGACCAGCCGATCTGGCTGACCGCCACCCAGTGCCGCGTCCACCACGCCAGCGGCGCGCCCTGGGTGAACAGGCTGGCGGGCACGCACAGCATGCCGCCGAGGATCAGCGTGACCCACAGGCGACCGTCGCCCGGAAGCCCCACGTTCCAGGCGAGCAGCACGGCAATGACCCACTGCGCGGCGAACAGGATGCGGAATGCGCGATGCGTGCCCACGGTGAGCTGCGCCACGACTTCGTGACGCACTTCACGGGCACGAGCCTCGCGTTGCGCTGGATCCACTTCGACCACGGTACTGCCTGCCTGATTCGGGTGCGTAACTCCGGTTGTCCCCGGTGTTATCGGCCCAGGACAGGGCAGCCTTTAGGCTATTTGCGTCGTGGCGCCGGGAAAAAAGCGTTCGTTTTCAAGACGTAGTCGGCATATGGCGGCCGACGTTTGCCGATGCCGGATTCCAGCAATGGCACCCCGGAGACCCGCAGCAACAACCAGGTCAGGAGCACCGGGCCTGGCAGCGACCACCAGGCGCCGGCGGACAGCGCGATCAGGAAGAATCCCCACCAGACGCATGCGTCACCAAGGTAGTTAGGGTGCCGGCTGTAGCGCCACGGGCCCCGGTCGAGCACGGCTTGCGCGTGTGCGGGTTGGCGCCGGAAGCGCGCCAGCTGCCAGTCGCTGGCGGCCTCGAGCACGAAGCCGGCGAGCCACAGCAGCAGCCCCGCGCGGTCGAGCCACCCGGGCGGCCGCAGGCTGGAGAACGCGCCGAGCACCGGCAGCGAGACGATCCATGCCAGTACCGCCTGCGGCCAGAACAGCAGGTAGAGGCTCTTGAACGAAAAGCGCGGTTCGTGGCGCGCCCGCAATTGCTGGTAGCGGCGGTCCTCGCCCTGGCCGGCATTGCGTGCCATCAGGTAGATCGACAGGCGCACGGCCCACAGGGCGAGCGGCCACAACACCAGTGACAGCCGCGGCGTGCGCGGATCGCTGCCGAGTGCGTACACGACTCCGGCGGCGAACAGCAGCAGGCTCCAGAGCGCGTGCGCGTGCGAGACATTGCGCAGCGGCAGCGACAGCAGCCAGCTCGCCGTGGCCGCCACCAGCAGCACGGGCAGTGCGGCATACCAGATGCCGAACTGGAACGGCGCCGTCTCGAGGCTCACAGCAGGTCCAGCATCCGGAACCACAGCATGGCGAGCACCAGCGCGGGCCGCCGGAAATACGTGCCACCGGGAAAATCGCGATGCGGAATCCTCGCGAACAGGTCGAAACGCTCCGCGGTGCCGCCGATCACCTCGCTCGCCAGCTTGCCGGCGATTCCCGAGATCACCATGCCGTGGCCGGACAGTCCCTGGATGAAGTACGCGCCCGGTCCGAGCCGGCCGAAATGCGGCGCGCGGTTCATCGTGATGTCGAGGAATCCGCCCCAGGCGTATTCGATGCGCACGTCCGCGAGCTGCGGGAACACCGCGACCATGCGCCGCCGCAGCACGCCCGCCGAATCGAAGTCGATGCCCGAGTAGCTCACGCGCCCGCCGAACAGCAGCCGGTGGTCGGCCGAGAGCCGGAAGTAGTCGAGGATCCAGTTCATGTCGGCGGCCGCGGCGTTGTTGGCGATCAGCGCGCGGGCGCGCGCCTCGCCCAGCGGCTGCGTCGCGGCCACGTAGGTGCCGATGTCGATGAGCTTGCGGGCGAGTTCGGGGACCAGCCGGCCGAGCAACGCGCCGCCGGCCACCAGCAGGTGAGGTGCGCGCACCGTTCCCTGCGCGGTGTGGGCGAGATTGTCCGCGCCGGCATGCCGCGCCAGCTCGAGCCGCGTCACGCAGGAGTTCTCGAAGATCGCCACGCCGGCCGCGCTTGCGGCGCGCCCCAGCCCGAGCGTGTAGCGATACGGATGCAGGTGCCCGCCGTTGGCGTCGAACAGCGCGCTGGTGTAGCGCTCGCTGGCGATGAGCGTGCGCAGCTCCTCGCGGCCGACCAGTCGCAGCGAGTGATAGTCGTAGCGCGTGCCGAGCGTCTCGAGCTCTTCGCGCAGGTCCGCGTCGTGGCGGCGCTTCATCGCCAGGATCATGTGGCCGGGCGTGTAGTGGCAGTCGATGTGGTTCCGGGCGATCAGCTCGCGCTGCAGCTGCAGGCCCTCGACCGACAGGTCCCACATGCGGCGCGCGTCCGCCGCGCCGACCAGCCGTTCGAGCGTGGACATCTCGCAGGCGTATCCCATGATGGACTGCCCGCCGCTGCGGCCCGAGCCGCCGTGCCCGAGGAAGCGTCCCTCGAGCAGCGCCACGCGCATGCCGCGCTCCGCCAGGTGCAGCGCGGCCGACAGGCCCGAGATGCCGCCGCCGACGATGCACGCGTCGAAGCGCCGCTCGCCCGCGAGCGGCGCATGCGGCGCCGGCCGTGGCGTGCTCGCGTAGTAATAATTCCGCTCGACTTCCTCGCGCATGCCGTGATCCTAGAGTGGGCCCAGGTAGCGCGCGATTTCCAGCGGCGTGATGTGCGAGGCGAAGTCCTGCAGCTCGCCGCGTTTCACCGTGCAGTAGAGGTTCACGAACGGCTCGCCGAAGTAGTGGCGCGCGTGATCGCTGCCGGCGAAACGCTCGATGGCCTCGCCCCAGGCGAGCGGCAGCGGTTCACCCGGCTGCTGCTGCGGATGCCTGTAGGCATTGCCGGTGGTGATCGGCGGCGGCTCGAGCGCGTGCGTGAGGCCGTGATGGATGCCGGCGAGCACCCAGGCGACGACCAGGTAGGGGTTGGCGTCCGCGCCCGCGAGCCGATGCTCGAGGCGCAGGTTGGCCGCATCCGAGGCCGGCACGCGAATGGCCGCACCCCGGTTGTTGAGCGACCAGGTGGCGTGCATCGGCACGTAGGCCTCGTCGCGGAAGCGCCGGAAGCTGTTGGGGCCCGGCGCGCACAGCGCCATGCCGTCGGCGAGCGTGGCGAGCGTGCCGGCGATGGCGTGGCGCAGTGCTGCGGCCGGCAGCGGCGCATCGGCTGCGAACACGTTCGAGCCGTGCTCGTCGAGCAGGCTGACGTGCACGTGCAGGCCGCTGCCCGCCATGTCGCGGTATGGCTTGGGCAGGAAAGTGGCCTCGCAGCCATGCGCGCGCGCCACGCTCTTCACGGCACGCTTGAAACGCAGGGCCTCGTCGCAGACGCGCAGCGCATCGGCGGCATGCGCCAGGTTCACCTCGTACTGGCCCGGGCCGTACTCGGCCAGCGACGAGGTCGCGGGAATGTTCTGCAGGCGGCACACCCGGTCGATCTCCGCGAGCAGCGGCGAATACTCGTTCAGGTCGGTCATGGAGTTGATCTGCGTGCGGTACTCGCGCCGGCCGGTGAGTGGACCGCGCGGCGGCTGCGGCAGACCGTCGGCGCCGCGCTGCGCATCGACCAGGTAGAACTCGTACTCGATCGCGACCACGGGCGTCAGCCCGAGCGTCGCGAGCGTGTCGACCTGGCGCTCGAGCACGGCGCGCGGATCGCCGAAGAAGCGCGCGCCATCCGCTTCGAACATGCGCAATTGCAGCTGGGCCACGTCCGCCTGCCAGGGCACGGTCACCAGCGTGCCGGGAATCGGCAGGCAGGGGCGGTCCGCGTCGCCGTCATCGAAGCCGAGACCCGTGGCCTCGATGGTGCCGCCCTCGATGTCGAGCGCGAACATCGACCCCGGCAACGGCATGCCGCGGCTGAATACCTTCGCGATGCCGTCACGATCGATGCGCTTGCCGCGTTCGACGGTGTTGAGGTCGTTGACGAAGGCGTCGAAGAACCGCACCGCCGGATGCGCGGCCAGGAAGCATTCGAGCTCGTTGTCCGGCATCTGTGTCATGGCGTTCCCGGTGTCTATTATTTTCGACACCGAGCCGGTGCCTCGCGCGGCAGCATATGCCCGCACCGCACGCCCCGGCAAACCGCCCGATCGGCCGAAATCGCACCTGCAGAGGCCCTGCGTGCGCCCGCACGGTGCGCAGCCGGAGGTCCCGCAGGTATGGTCTAATGATCCACATCGGGCCGGTCGCAGGTCCGACTCCGTAAAAGATAATAGACAGCGCCCGGCCGGATGGCCCGCGCCAGTCTCCACAACGCGTCCTGTATGAGCACACGTCCGGTCATTGGCATTCCTTCCGATCGACGCATGATCGGACCGCATCCGTTCCACGCGGTGGGCGAGAAATACATCGCCGCGGTGGTGCAGGCGGCCGACTGCCTGCCGCTGCTGATCCCGGTACTCGACACGCCGCTGGACGTCAGCGAGATCCTGGCGCGCGTCGACGGCATCTTCTTTCCGGGCAGCCCGTCGAACGTCGAGCCGACGCGCTACGCGGGACCCGCCAGCGAGCCCGGCACGTTGCACGATCCGCATCGCGATGCGACCACGCTGTCGCTGATTCCGCGCGCGGTGGCGAGCGGCGTTCCCGTGTTCGGCGTCTGCCGCGGCTTCCAGGAGATGAACGTCGCGATGGGCGGCACCCTGTACCAGCGGGTGCACGAAGTGCCCGGCTTCGACGATCACCGCGAGGACAAGGCGGAGCCGCTCGACGTGCAGTACGGCCCCGCGCACGAGGTGGTGCTGGAGCCGGGCGGCCTGCTGCTCGGGCTCGCCGGCAAGGACCGCATCACCGTCAACTCGCTGCACAGCCAGGGCGTGGAGAAGCTGGCGCCGGACCTCGCGGTCGAGGCGCGCGCGCCGGACGGGCTGATCGAGGCGTTTCGCGTCAGGTCGGCGCCCACGTTCGCGCTCGCGGTGCAGTGGCATCCGGAGTGGCACGTCATGAACAACGCATTCTCGCAGGCGCTGTTCGCCGAATTCGGCAGGGCGGCGCGCCGCCGCGAGGACCAGAGGAAGAATAGTTAGGACGATCCCATGGCAAACGAAATCAGGCAGTTCCTGCGCGACCACGGCATCTCCGAGGTCGAGGCCATCATCCCGGACATGGCCGGCATCGCGCGCGGCAAGATCATGCCCAGCGAGAAATTCGGCGAGGAGGAGGGCATGCGGCTGCCGGAGAGCATCTTCCTGCAGACCGTGACCGGCGACTATCCTCCCGACACCGACAAGGCCATGAGCCCGGCGGAGATCGACATCACCCTCAAGGCCGACCCACGCACGGTGCGGCGGGTGCCCTGGGCGGCCGAGCCCACGGCGCAGGTGATCCACGACTGCTACTACGCCGACGGCCGCCGCGTCGGCATGGCGCCGCGCAGCGTGCTGCGCCACATCCTCGAGCTGTACGCCGGCCGCGGCTGGGAGCCGGTGGTCGCGCCGGAGCTGGAGTTCTACCTGGTC
>DASTHJ010000234.1:0-2949 GCA_035718265.1 Steroidobacteraceae bacterium
ACGGATCTGGAGGGCGCCGATCATCGACGGATCATCCTGGAACTCGCACGCAAAATCGTAGACCTTCTGATAGCCCGTGCTGCTCCTCGATACGCCGGTGAAACGCGCGAATACATTCTCCGAGAGCCCGAAGTCATAGCTTGCGCGGACATCCACCCGATCGAACGAACCCACCGTGAGCTGGATGTCGCCAGTGTTCGTGCCCTGAGGCTTCTTGCTGACCAGGCGCATCACGCCGCCGATCGAACCACGGCCGAACAACGTGCCCTGCGGACCGCGCAGCACTTCCACGCGCTCCATGTCGAGGAGATCCATCTGCGTGCCGAGCGTGAACGGCTGGTATACGTCGTCGACATAGATTCCCACGCCAGGCTCGAATGCCTGGTCGAAGTCGTACTGGCCGACGCCGCGGATGTACGCTGTCATCGTATTGCCGTACGCAGCCTGAGCGGGGCGGAACGATGCGTTCGGCACCGTGTAGCCGATCTCGTATGATTCAGTGAACGACCGCGCCTGGAGTTCTGCGTCGGTGATCGCCGTGATGGCGATCGGGGTCTCCTGCAGGTTTTCCTCGCGGAACTGCGCGGTGACGATGATCTCTTCGAGACCCGCGGGTTGGTCCGCCGCGGGCTTGGCGTCCTGGCCGTAGGCAGTACCTGAGCAGGTGAGACAGGCAATGCCTGCCGTGAGCCAGATGGTTCGCGCGGAGACCGTGGGCTTTTCTTTCAGCAGCTCGTTCATTGCGAACTCCCTAAGCCAGGTTGATATGGCATCCCCTTGGGAGCGCGCGGCACGCTGCTTCGGCGCCACAGTTCCCCCCTTGCCGGCGATCAGAATCCTTTCGCCACCCCGGCTCTCCACCCACGCCGAATGGGGGCTCAACTGATCGGGAAATCCCTAAGGAGCGGGCGAGGTCCGTTATGATTCACGGGCATGCAATTGAATCGCTTCGATCTGAACCTGCTGGTCGCGCTCGACGCGCTGCTGCGCGAGAAGAACGTGACGCGCGCCGCCGAACGTGTGTTCGTTTCGCAACCGGCGATGAGCGCCGCGCTCCACAAGCTGCGCGAATACTTCAACGATCCGCTGCTGGTGCGCGTCGGTCGCGAGATGGAGCTGACCTCGCGCGGTGGATCGCTGGTCGAACCGGTGCGCGAGGCGCTGCTGCGCATCCAGATGATGCTGGGCACGCAGCCCACCTTTGATCCGAAGACCGCGCGGCGCGAATTCACGGTGATCATGTCCGAGGAAGCCGTGCCCACGGTGCTGCCGCGCCTGCTGCGCACGCTGGCGAACGAAGCGCCGGAGCTCGACGTGCACATCGAGATGGTGTCGCCGGCGGCGCTCTCGCGGCTCGAGTACGGCGAGGCGGACCTGTGCCTGTGCCTCGAGAGCCTGCACATGTTCGACCTGCGCGCCTATCCGGATACGATCCATTCGATGCCGCTGCGCTCGGTGCGCTGGGTGTGCGCGGTGAGCCAGGACCATCCGACGGTGCGCGACTCGCTGACGCTCGACCAGTACATCGGCCTGCAGCACATGTTCGGCCGGCCCGGCGGCTACACCGGCGCGGCCGACCAGCTCGTGCGGCACCTGCTCGGCATCGAGATCCGCGTGCACCTGACGCTGCCGAGCCTGCTGCAGCTGCCGCTGGTGCTGCCGGGATCGACGCTGGCGGCCACGCTGCCGGAGCGCGTCGCGCAGCTGTACGCGAGCGCCCTGCCGATCCGCATCCTGCCGCTGCCCTTCGACGTGCCGCACACGCAGGAAGTGCTGCTCTGGCACAAGCGGCACGAGGCCGATCCCGCGCACACCTGGCTGCGCGAGATGATCGTCAAGCTGACGCGGGATAGTTAGGCGGCGCCGGGCGGCGCCGGGCTCAGCCCAGCACGCCGCGGCGCGTGAGCTCGGCGCGCAATTGCGGCTCGTCGACGCACTGGATCGCCTCGAGTCCCGCGGCGATCGCGCCCGCGACGTATGCCGCGTGGTCGTCGATGAACAGCGCGCGCTCCGGCGCCACGCCATGGCGCGCGACCAGCCGCCGGAACACCTCGGGTTCGGGCTTGCGCGCGCCGAACTCGCAACTGGCGTGCATCCGCCCGGGAATGAGCGCGCAGACTTCCGGCACCAGCTCCGGCAGCGCCTCGAGCAACAACGCGCCGTTGTTGGTGAGCAGCGCGACGTCGGTGCGCGCGCCCACGTCACGCAGCAACTTCAGCATCTGTGGTCGCGTGCGCGTGGCGGCGGCGCGTGCCGCGATCCATTGCGCGCGCGTCACGTTCGCGCCGATGCGTTCATTGAAGGCGCGCAGGTAGCTCTCACCGTTGGTATACGCACCGCGCTCGGCGGCGGGCTCGAAGTCGGAAGCCCAGACGGAATCGTGCAGGAACTGCGCGGCCAGGCCGGTGTCCGCCGCGAGCCTGGCCAGGCGCTCGGCCCGGTCCAGGTCGATGAGCGTATCGTCGAGGTCGAAGATGACGAGATCGAACGGGCGCGCGCTCATGCGCCGGCGTGGCGTACCGCTGGTGTCAGACGCCCGCGCCGGCCGGCTCGGGGAACAGCGGTGCCGCGGTCACGCGGCCCTTGAAGTCCAGCCAGCGATGATTCGCGTAGTCGTAGATCTTGCAGGTGCGCACCGTGGCCCAGTAACGCTTCCAGCTCAGCACGTAGGTGCGCGCCAGCTGCGGGACCGCGTTCTTGAGCGCGGTCTGCGCCGCGCGCAGCCGGTACAGCGGCACGCCGGTGTTCACGTGGTGCGCGCCGTGCTCGAGGATGTCGTGCAGGATCTCGCCCATGCGCTTCGGCACGACCACGTTGATCGTGGTGGTGATGAAGCCGAGCCGCTTCTGCCACTCGTCGCGCTTGTCGAACCAGGCGACCTCGGGATGCGTGTGCTGCACGTAGATCACGAAGCCCATGATGCAGTTGAACGCGACGAACGGCAGTACG
>DASTHJ010000235.1:0-2190 GCA_035718265.1 Steroidobacteraceae bacterium
TCGACCACCGCCACGCCGCGATACAGCCCGCCGCTCGAGGCGATCGCATCCAGCGTCACGGCCATGTCGCTGCCATGGCAGCTCGCGTGCACGATCACGGCGCGGCTGATGCCCAGGTGCGCATGCAGCTTGCGCAGCCCCTCGACCGGCGCGTCCGGCGGCGTGTAGCTGCGATCCGGCGCATACGGGAATTTCACCGCCGGCCCGAACACGTGACAGTGTGCGTCGCAGGCGCCCGGCGGCAATTCGGTCTTCGGCTTCACCGGATGCGGATCCGGCGGCAAACAACTCTTGTTCGGGTCGCGGCTCATTTCACGTCTTCGATCCGCTCGTAGTAGACCAGCCCCGCGTCGCGCAGCTTGCCGCGCATGTCGTAGATGTCGAGGCCGAGCTCACCGGCCTTGAGTCGCGCGCGCGTCGCCGCTTCCTTGTCTTCGCGCGCCTGCGACGCCGCGGCCACCTCGGCCGCCTTCGCCGCCGGCACGACCACCACGCCGTCGTCGTCACCGACGATCACATCGCCGGGGCTCACCGGCGCACCGGCGCACATGATGGGCACGTTGACCGAGCCCACCTCGGCCTTGATCGTGCCCTTGGCGTGCACGGTCTTGGAGAACACCGGGAATTTCATGGCCTGCAGTTCGGCGATGTCCCGCACGCCGCCGTCGATGACCAGGCCCACGCCGCCGCGCGCCCGGTACGAGGTGGCGAGCAGCTCGCCGAAGAAGCCGTGATCGTCGGGCCGCGTCAGCGCGAACACCACGACGTCGCCGGGCTGCAGCATCTCCGCGGCGACGTGCAGCATCCAGTTGTCGCCGGGATGGCCGAGCGCCGTGACGGCGGTGCCGCACAGGCGCGCACCCGGGTAGACAGGCCGCATGTACGGCGCCAGCAGGCCCGTGCGCCCCATGGCCTCGTGGATGGTGGCCACGCCGAAGCGCGACAGCGCCTGCACCGCCTCGGCCGGTGCGCGCTGGATGGTTCGCACCGCAATGCCGGTCTTGTTCATGTCGCTCCTCTCAATCCTTCCAGACGTCGCCCGGGATCAGCACCTCGCCGCGCATCAGCAACCGCGCGGTGCGCAACAGCGAGGCGCGCACCACCTCGTCCGGCTGCTGCGGATTCATGTCGAGCACCACGGTGAACTCGCCGCTCGGGTGCTGCACGGAGAAGTTCTTGCGCGGGCCGGCGGGGACGTGCGCGACGCGATGCGCCACGGTGCCGGGCGTCACGGCGGCGGTCGCCACGGTCACGGCGCCGAGGACGCCGACCGCCGCGTGACAGTCGTGCGGAATGAAGGTGCGCGTGTTGATGTGCCCGCCCGCGCCTTCCGCCGAAACCCTGGGTTCCGACACCAGGCACATCTTCGGCACGACCTTGCTGGTCACGTCGCCGAGGTTCATGGCCGGGCCCGCCTGGCGGCGGATGGATTCGATGCGCTGCTTGAGCCCGCTGTCCGCGTTCAGCTGGTCTCGCGTCTCGTAGCCCGTGACGCCGAGGTCCGACGCCAGCATCACGACCACCGGCATGCCGTTGTCGATGCACGTGACATCGACGCCATCGAAGCGGGCGACGAGATTCCCGGTCGGAAACAGCGCGCCGCAGACGGAGCCCGCGGTATCGAGAAAGCTGATGTTCACCGGTGCAGCCGTGCCCGGCACGCCGTCGATGCGCGCGTTGCCGGCGTATTCCACGTGACCGTCGGGCGTCTGCACTTCGATGTCGCACAGCGTGCCCGTGTTCTTCGTGAGCACGCGCAGCGTGGTGGTCGCGCCGCGCGGCGCCACCATGCCACGCTCGAGCGCGAACGGCACCGCGGCCGCCAGCATGTTGCCGCAGTTCGGCGTGGTGTCGACCCGCGGCTCCTGCAGCGAGACCTGCGCGAACAGGAATTCGAGATCGACGCCGTCCTTGCCGGGCGAGACGATGCCCACCTTGCTGGTCAGCGGATCGGCGCCGCCGATGCCGTCGATCTGCCGCGCATCGGGCGAGCCCATGACGGCGAGCAACACGCGATCGCGCGTCGCGATGTCGGCGGGCAGATCCTCCGCGCGGAAGAACGGACCGTGCGAGGTGCCACCGCGCATGAAGTAGCAGGGAATCGGGCGCTGCATAGGGGGTGACTATAGTAGCAGCGGCGGCCCGCGGATCGATTGCGCTGCCGATCGAGAGGGTACGTGAAAGTCGCCG
>DASTHJ010000236.1:0-2070 GCA_035718265.1 Steroidobacteraceae bacterium
GCGCGGAAGAACGGACCGTGCGAGGTGCCACCGCGCATGAAGTAGCAGGGAATCGGGCGCTGCATAGGGGGTGACTATAGTAGCAGCGGCGGCCCGCGGATCGATTGCGCTGCCGATCGAGAGGGTACGTGAAAGTCGCCGTTAACCCGTCGGTCGCGGCGGCCTCCGCGGGCTTCGCCCGCATCTTGCGATATTAGTATGTGTTACTTACTATCGATTCGTGCGGGCACAGGTAGGAATCATCGGCGCGGGGCCGGCGGGGCTGTTCCTCGCCCATCTGCTGCACCAGGCGGGTATCGACGTGCTCGTGCTGGAATGCCGTTCGCGCGAATACGTCGAAGGACGCGTGCGCGCCGGCGTGCTCGAGCAAACCACCGTCGACGTCATGCATCGCCTCGGCATCGGCGAACGCGTGGCGCGCGAGGGCCTGGTGCACGCCGGCACCACCTTGTGCGTGGACGGCGAGCCGGTGCATCTCGACTTCCAGGACCTGACCGGCCGCGCCGTCACCGTGTACGGGCAGTCCGAGGTCATGAAGGACCTGCACGCCGCCGCGGATCAGCGCGGCATCCGCATCGTGTATCGCGCCACCGACGTCCGGCCGCACGACCTGCAGACGCCGCGCCCTTCGATCACCTGGACGCTCGACGGCGCACCACAGCGTCTCGACTGCGACTTCGTCGTCGGCTGCGACGGCTACCACGGCGTCACCCGCGGCTGCATTCCCGAGAACGAGCGCCGCACGTTCGAACGCATCTACCCTTTTGGCTGGCTCGGCATCCTGGCCGACGTCCCGCCCTGCAACGACGAGCTGGTGTACGCCAACCACGCCAACGGCTTCGCGCTGGCGTCCATGCGCTCGCCGACGCGCAGCCGCTGCTACCTGCAGTGCTCGCTCGACGACCGGGTCGAGGAATGGAGCGACGAGCGCTTCTGGGACGAATTCACGGTGCGGATCGGCTCGGCCTTCACCGCGCGGGTGACGCGCGGGCCGTCCTTCGAAAAGTCCATCGCGCCGCTGCGCAGCTTCGTGTGCTCGACCATGCGCTGGGGCCGGCTGTTCCTTGCCGGCGATGCCGCGCACATCGTGCCGCCCACGGGCGCCAAGGGATTGAACCTGGCGGTCGCGGACGTGGTCGTGCTCGCCGAGGCGTTCGCGACGTTCTACGAGCACGGGGAGTCGCAGGGCATCGACCAGTACGCGGCCCGCGCGCTGGATCGCGTCTGGAAGGCGGAGCGCTTCTCCTGGTGGCTGACGAACCTGACGCACCGCTTTCCGCACATGGACGGTTTCGATCGCCACATGCAGGTCGCCGAATTCGCCTACCTGCGCGGCTCGCGCGCGGCCCAGACCGCGTTCGCGGAGAACTACGTCGGCCTGCCGCTCTAGTTGCGTGACGAGTCGTTGAAGACCGCCTGACTGCATGCTCCGACGCCCGCGCCGCGTTGCGCTTGAAATCGAAACCACTTCGGCGATCATCGAGCGCTGAGCAGGCGGCCGAGGCATCCTGCGGACCATCCCCTTTCGCGAGAACACCATGGGCGCACCGCGCGACTACGAAGACATCCCCGGCACCTACGTCTACGACGCGGAGCGCGGCCGTGTCGGATATCACCTCAACATGTTCTGCATGTCGCTCAACGACCCGGAGAACCGCAAGGCCTTCAAGGCGGACGAGGCGGCGTATCTCGATCGCTTCCCGCTCACGCCGGAGCAGAAGAAGGCCGTGCTCCAGCGCGACTGGCTCGGCATGCTGAAGGTCGGCGGCAACATCTACTACACGATCAAGATCGCGTTCTGCGACGGGCTCACCTTCCAGGACGTGGCCGGCATGATGTGCAGCATGCCCAAGGAGGAGTACGCGAAGATGATGCTGGCCGGCGGCCGCATTCCCACGCCCGAGAACCTCTCGCGGACCGGCGCGTCGGCGGAGAAGAAATAATGGCGCGCATCGTCGGCGGCATCGCCTGCTCGCACGTGCCCGCCATCGGCGCGGCGCTCGACAAGGGCACGAGCACCAATCCCTACTGGACGCCCTACTTCAACGGCACGATCCCGGCGCAAGAGTG
>DASTHJ010000237.1:0-2193 GCA_035718265.1 Steroidobacteraceae bacterium
GTGCTCGTTCACCAGCCGCGTGACCTGCGCGGCGATTGGCATGAATTCCTTCATGTCCATGCGATGCAGCACGAAGATGATGAGGTCGTCGGTGCTGCCATGCCTGGCGCGCACGCCGGCGGCCACCACCTTGCCGAGCTCCAGGCCTTCGGCGCGGATCGCGATGCTCTCGATGTCGTGCGGGTAGTAGTTCTGGCCGTTGACGAAGATGATTTCCTTGGCGCGTCCGGTGATGTACAGCTTGCCGCCCTTCATCATCCCGAGGTCGCCGGTCTTCAGCCAGCGCGTGCCGTCCGCATCGGGCGCGCTGAAGCCCTGCGCATTGGCTTCGGGATTCTCGTAATAGCCTCGCGTGACGTTGTCGCCGGCGATCAGGATGTTGCCCACCATGCCCTCGGGCAGCTCGCGGTCCGCGTCGTCCGCGATGCGCACGCGGCTGTAGGGAATGGGCTGGCCGACGGCCATGAGCAGCAGCGCGTCGACGTGTTCCTTCGGCAGCGGCGCCGGCGGCTGGCCCACGCTCAACTGGTGGCGGTCCACGGAGATGAACTCGTACATCTGGCCCGGCGGTTGCGGGAAGCTCACGACGAGCGTGGCCTCGGCCAGGCCGTACACCGGGTACATGGCGGTGCGCGGCAGTTTCGCCACGGCCATGCGCTGCATGAACTCGTCCGCCAGCTCGACGGAGATCGGCTCGGCGCCGTTGTAGATGAGGCGCACGCGCGACAGGTCGAGGTCGCCGACGCTGCGATCGCCGAGCACCTTCAGGTAGTGCCGGTAACCGAAATTCGGCGAGCTCGTGACGGTCACGCCCTTGCGCGAGGCGAACGTCATCCACAGCAGCGGCCGGCGGATGAACAGTTCCGTCGGCATGACGTTGAGCATCATGCGATGCGCGAACATCATGATGTGCATGCCGATGAGTCCCATGTCGTGGGTCAGCGGCATCCAGGTCAGATTGGTGTCGTTCTCGTTCCACAGCGAGGCCTCACCCGCGCCGCGCGCATTGGTGAGGATGTTGCGATGCGTGAGCACCACGCCCTTGGGCTCGCTGGTGGAGCCGGAGGAGAACTGGATGAACGCCGTGTCGTCGGGCTTCGAGACGTGCACCTGGCCGGCGCGCGAGATGTCGTCGACCGACTCGGCGAAGAAGGCGCGCGCGGCGAGGCCGTCGTAGGTGGCCTGTTCACCGGCGGGGCCGGCGAATGCGCCGATGCGGTCGAGCGTCTTCCGGTCCGTGTAGATGAACGGCCTGCCGAGCTTCTTCGCGATGCGCAGCAGCTTGTGCTTGTGCTCGTCGCTGATGCCGAGTGCCACCGGCACCGGCACAATGCCGCCGAGCATGCCGGCCCAGAAGGCATCGAGGAACTGCTCGTTGTTGGCGAGATACAGGATCAGCTTGTCGCCGGGCTGCGCGCCGAGCTTCTGCAGGTGGAACAGGATGCCGAGCGCGCGCTCGTACAGTTCGCCGTAGCTCACGACGCGTTCGCTGTTCTCGGCTTCGAGATAGCTGATGGTGCGTTCGACTTTGCGGTTGTTGGCGATCAGCTCGGCGAGCGTCTCGGCTTTGGTCATCGTCATGCTGAATTACTTCCTGCGTTCCAGCTTCATCATCAGGGGGTGGCGCGTGCGCAGGTTGATCTGCGCCTCGAGCTCCAGCGGCCGGTCCGGCACGTAGGTCAGCCGGTAGCGGCGCGCAACCTTGTACAGGTGCATGTACATTTCGTACAGCGCGAGCGTCTCGCCGATGCAATGCCGCGGCCCGGCGGCGAACGGCATGTAGGCGAAGCGCGGCCGCTCGGCCTCGTGCGCGGCATCGAAACGCTCCGGGCGGAAGGCCTCGGGTTCCTTCCAGTAGCGCGGATGGCGGTGCAGTAGATAGAGGCACAGCAGCACGTCGGTGCCGGCCGGCACGGTGAAACCGGAAAGCGTGTCGGGTGTGATCGTGCGCCGCGACAACAGCCAGCCCGGCGGATACAGGCGCAGCGCCTCGTCGCAGACGTTCCTCGTGTAGCCCAGCGCCTCCATGTCGGCGAGGCTCGGCGCGGCCCTCTCCTCCGTGGCGTCGATCTCGGCGTGCAGGCGCGCTTCGGCCTCCGGGTTCTGCGACAGCAGGTACCAGGTCCAGTTGAGGCCGCTCGCCGTGGTTTCGTGGCCGGCGACGATCAGCGTCATGACCTCGTCGATCAGCTC
>DASTHJ010000238.1:0-12555 GCA_035718265.1 Steroidobacteraceae bacterium
GAACCTGATCATCTATCTGCTGGCCGTGGTGGTGGCGCTGCGCATGGTGATCGCACGCACGTCCGTGGTCGCAGCGCCGGGCCTGCAGGCCGCATGGCTGGTGCAGATCGGCTATGCGATGTGCACCTGGCTGGTCGCCGCCCTGATCATCAAGTACCCGGGCTATGACCTGGTCTCCAGCGGCATCCTGCTGAAGAGCGGCCTGGTCGACTTCTACGTCTTCTTCCTGGTGTTCCTGTTCGGCGTGCAGAACGCCGAGGACGCCATCAAGGTCATCAAGTGGATGCTGGCGGGGGCGGTGTTCGCCAACCTGATGACCATCCTGGACACCGCCGGCCTGCTGGACCTCGGCTACAAGGAGCGCATCGACGGCCGCACGCAGGGCGCGCTCGGCGAGTCGAACCAGTACGCCGCGTACATCGTGCTGTTCATCCCCGGGCTGATCGCGGCGGCGGTCGCGAATCGCGGCATGCGGCGTCTCGCCTGGGTTTGCGGCGTGCTGCTGTCGTGCGTGGCGCTGGCGATGACCGCCTCGCGCGGTGCCATCGCCGGCGGCATCCTCGCGTGCGCGGTGGGCGCCTGGTTGTACCGCCACCTGGTGTCGTACAGCCGCGTGGCCGGCTGGGTGTTCGGCTCGCTGGTGTTGCTGGTGATCATCCTGAGCTTCTCGCAATACGGCGGGCTGCTCTCCGAGCGCGTGTTCGGCCAGACGGCGAGCAGCGATGCGTTCGATGCCACGTCGGGACGCACGCAGATCTGGTTCGACCTGTTCCAGGCGATGGTGACCCAGCCGGTGACGTTCATCACCGGCTTCGGCTGGGTGGTGTACTGGTCGATGCCGTTCCACTTCGCGCCGCACAACCACTACTTCGCGCTGTGGTTCAACCTCGGACTGGTGGGCCTCCTCACCGGCTGCTACCTGTTGTTCAGCGCCATCGGCCGCGCGCGGCGCGCGAGCCTGGTGGCGGACCAGGACTCGCGCCGGCAACTCATCGCCTTCGTGATCGGCGCGACCGCCGTGTGCGGCGCGGTGTTCTTCGTCGACCTGCACGATCCGTGGTCGTATTTCTGGATGTACACCGGCGCGACGATGCGTCTCGCGCTGTGCATGGCGCCACAGGCCGCGCCGCAGTCCGTGCCGGCGCGGCAGCGGCTGCCGCGTCGCATCCCGCAAAGACCCCGCGACGCCTACGGCTGGGTGGGCGCGCAAGGACGCCGATCGTGAGACACCGCAGGATCTGCATCGTCGGCATGGACGCTCACGGTTTGCTCACGGGCGAGGGCGATCTCAAGTACGTCGGCGGCGAGACGGTGCAGCACGTGCTGCTGGCGCGCGCCTGGCGCGACCAGGGCCACGACGTGTCGATGATCGTGTTCGACGACGGCCAGGGCGAGCGCCGCGTGGTCGACGGCATCACGCTGATCGCCGCGCACACGCGCAACGGCGGATTGCCGGGACTCAAGTTCTTCCACCCGCGCGCTTCCAGACTGTTCTCCGCGTTGATGGCGGCCGACGCCGACGTCTATTACCAGTCCCCGGCCGGCGCCTACACCGGTGTCGTGGCGTGGTTCTGCCGCATGACCGGCCGCAAGTTCATCTTTCGCGTCGCCTCGGACAGCGACTGCGAGAAGGAGCACGGCCGCCTGCAGCTGTGGCGCGACCGCAAGCTGTACGACTACGGGTTGAAACGCGCCGACCTGGTCGCCGTCCAGACCGAGGTGCAGGCGCACATGCTGCGGGCCAACCACCACCTCGACTCGAAAGTCGTGAACATGCTGGTGGAGCCGCCGCACCGTGGCGCCGCGACGGTCGAGAAGGACATCGACGTGCTGTGGATGAGCAACCTGCGCTCGCTGAAGCGGCCCGAGCTGGTGCTCGAGCTGGCGCGCCAGCTGCCGCAGGTCAGGTTCACGCTGGCCGGCGGACCCTGTCCGCACGCCTGGGGATACACGTACTTCGATGACGTGAAGGCCGCGGCCGCGCGGCTGCCGAACGTGTCGATGCCGGGCGGCGTGCGTTACACCGAATCCGGCGAATGGTTCGACCGCGCGCGCATCTTCCTCAACACCTCGAGCATCGAGGGTTTCCCCAACACCTTCCTGCAGGCCTGGATCCGCGGCGTGCCGGTAGTGAGCTTCTTCGATCCGGACGGCCTGATCCGCCGGCTGCAGCTCGGTCACGTGGCGACCTCGCTCGACGA
The DNA here is from genome assembly GCA_035718265.1 of Steroidobacteraceae bacterium. GTDB lineage: Bacteria > Pseudomonadota > Gammaproteobacteria > Steroidobacterales > Steroidobacteraceae > CADEED01. The sequence goes on from DASTHJ010000238.1 coordinate 2,202, forward strand.
CATGCGCGAATCGATCCGCGGACTGCTCGAGGTGGACGTGTACCGCGAGAACATCGGCCGCCGCGCGCGCGATTTCGTCGCGCGGGAATTCACCAGTGCCGCGGCCACGCGGTATCTCGAACTGCTCGAAACCACACCGGTGCGCGTTCGCATGGGCGCGGCCGACGGAGGAACCGTTCCATGAACAATCCCGCCTATGCGGAAGCCGCCAGCTTGAACAACCTTGCACCAGCCCAGGCCGGTGCGCAGGCGGCGGCTGCGACACGCCCCGATGCACTGTTCGTGCTCGGAACGCTCGCCATCGGCGGATCGGAAAGCAAGATCGTGCGCCTCGTGAACCGGCTCACCGACGAGGGCGTGCGCGTGATGCTGGCCTGTCTCAACGGTCCCTTCACGATGGAACCGAACGTGCGCCGCGACGTCCCGCTGCGCAAGCTCGACCGGCGCGGCAAGTTCTCGCCGGCGGCGGTCTGGCGGCTGCGCCGGCTGCTGGTCGCCGAGCGGCCCGCGACGGTGCTCGCGGTGAACCTCTACCAGGCGCTGTACGTCGCGCTGGCGACGCTGCTGCTGCCGTATCGGCCGTGCACCGTCGCGCTGGTGAACACTTCGACGTTCCGCGGCCATCGCGCCTGGTGCTACATCTACCACTGGGTGCTGCAGCGCTTCGACGTCACGGTGCACGGCTCGCAGGCGCAGCGCCAGTTCTGGTTCCGGGAGAATTGCCGGGCCTGGCGCAATTCCACGGTCATCTACAACGGCGTGGACTCGGATCACTTCGAGCACACCGCCTCGTTCGAGGCCGGCAAGCGGCTGCGGGCCTCGCTCGGCGTGAAACCCGAGGGACTGCTGCTGGGCACGGTGGGCATGTGCCGTCCGGAGAAGAACCAGCAGGTACTATTGACCACCTTGCGACAGTTGCGCGTCTCCGGTGTGGATGCGCACGTGGTGATCGCCGGGGACGGTCCGATGCGCGCGCCGCTCGAGCGGCGTGCCGCCGAGCTCGCGATCACCGATCGCGTGCACTTCCTCGGTGCCGTCGACGACGTGCGCCCGGTGCTCTCGGCGATCGACCTGTTCGTGCTGCCATCCACTGCGGTCGAATCCTTCTCCAACGCCGCGCTCGAGGCCATGGCGATGGGACGACCGGTGATCCTCTCGGACATCGGCGGCGCGCGCGAGATGGTCAACGAGGGAGTCGAGGGCTACGTGGTGTCGCCCACGGAGCTCGCGGCGCGCCTGCCGGCGATCATCGCGGCGCTGTACGCCGACCGCCGCAAGCGCCAGCAGATGGGTGTCGCGGCGCGCAGCCGCGCCGTCAACTGCTTCTCGCAGCCCGCCATGGTGGCCAGCTATCGCGGGCTGCTCCACGGTGGAGGGTCGCAATGAGCGCGGAGGTGAGCACCATCCACCGCGATTTCGCAGCGAACCGCACGACGTCGCCGATGGCCGAAGGCCGCGCGCGCGTGCTGCAGTTCGGTCCCGGACTCGACGTGCGCGGCGGTGTCAGCGCGGTCGAGCAGATCATCTGCGACTACCTGACGCCGTACGCGGCCATCCGCCACGTGCCGACGATGCGCGACGGCTCGGCGCTCTCGAAGGCCTCCGCCTTCACGCGCGCGGTCAAGGTCATGCGAACGGCGCTGGCATCGCCGGAGCCGGCGATCTTCCACATCCATTTCGCTTCGCGCGGCAGCACCTTCCGCAAGGTGATCCTCGCCTCGATGGTGGCGCGCGCCGGCCGGCCGCTGGTGCTGCACGCGCACGGCGGCGGCTTCGACAGGTTCCACGCCGGACTGCCGCGCGGCTTGCGCGACAAGGTCGACACCTGCCTGCAGCGCGCCAGCGTGTTCATCGTGCTGTCGGAGCGCTGGCGCGACTTCTTCATCGAGACCTGTGAGCTGTCGCCGTCGCAGGTATGCGTGCTGCCGAACCCGGTGCGCTGGAACCCGGAGGTTCCGAGCCGCGCGGGACGCAGCCACGTGCAATTCCTCGCGCTCGGCCGCATCGCCGAACACAAGGGATCGTTCGACCTGCTGCGCGCCTTCGCGGCCCTGCCGTCCGGGCTGCGCGCGCGCGCGGCTGGTGCTGGCCGGCGACGGCGAGGTGGAGCGTGCGCGGCGGCTGGCCGCGCCCTGCGGCGATTCGGTGCGCATCCTGTCGTGGGTCGGGCCGGTGGAGCGCGACCGGCTGCTGGCGGACAGCGACGTGTTCGTGCTGCCGTCGCATGCCGAGGGCCTGCCGATGGCGCTGCTCGAATCGATGGCGGCCGGGCTGCCGTCCATCGTCACGCCGGTGGGCGGGATTCCCGACGTCTTCACGAATGGCAGCGACGGATTGTTCGTCGGCGTGGGCCAGGTCGGAGAACTGGTGGCCGCCATGACGCGCATGCTGGGCGACGAAGGCGAGCGCCTCGCGGCCGGGCGGCGCGCGCATGCGCGCGTGCGCGCTTTCGATGTACAGACATATGCGCGCCGACTCGCCGAGATCTACCAGCGCATCGCGCCGGTCGCGGGCGTCCGGGAGCTCGCATGAACGGGCTCACCTCGGTCGGGCACTACCTGAAGAAGCACGTGCTCGGGCAGAGCCTGATCCGCCGCAACCCTGTCTATTACGACCCGGCCAGCGAGACGCTGCAGCAAGTGGAGACGCTGGATCTCGCCGCGCGCCGCGCATTCGTCGCGACCCAGCTGGCGCGCACGCTCGAGCTGGCGCGCGGCACGGACTATGGACGATCGGTGCGCGGTGGCGACACGCTGTCCAGCTGGCCGCTGCTCGAGAAGGAATCGCTGCGCCATGGCCTGAAGTCCTTCGTGTCCGGCGTCGACTGGCTGTCTGTGCCGGCGACCACCGGCGGGACCAGCGGCGTGCCGCTCAAGGTACTGCGTTCGCTGCAGGGCATCGTGTTCGAACAGGCGAGCATCGACCGGCTGATCCGCCTGGCCGGCGCAGATCCGCTGACCGACCGCACGGCCGTGCTGCGCGGCGACAACCCGCGCGACCTGGAGATCTCGCCGAATCCGGATTCGGAGACCACCAACGGCGGACGCGTCTTCACGATGAGCGCCAATGCCGTCACGCACATCAGCGCCGAGTTCGTCGCCGACCAGCTGGAGAAATTCCAGCCGCGGCTGCTGTGCGCCTATCCGACGGCGCTCGAAACCCTTTGCCGCTACCTGAACGAAGCGAACCGCCGTCTTTCTATCCCGGCGGTGGTCACCTCGTCCGAGGTGTTCCGTGCCGATGCCTGGCTGCTCACCGAGCGCATGCTCGGCGCGCGCATCGTCGACTATTACGGCCAGGCCGAGCGCGTCGCCTTCGCCTATGCCACGGCGCCGCGCGAATACCGCTTCTCCTGTGCGTACTCGTACGTGGAATTCGTGCCGTACGACGGCCCGGCGTTGCCACGCGGCACGCCGTATCGCCTGTACGAGGTCGTCGGCACCTCGTACTGGAACAACGTGCTGCCGATCGTGCGCTATCGCACCGGCGACCTGATCCGCGTGCCGGCGAGCTGGGGCGCCGCGGAACTCGAGGAACTCTCGCTCGGCCTGCGACCCTTCGAAGGCGTGCTCGGCCGGCAGCAGGAGATCATCGTGGTGCCACACAGCGTGCGGCTCAGCGGTCTCGGCTTCCTGCCGCGCGACGTTCCCAACGTGCTGCGCATGCAGCTCGTGCAGGAGAACTTCGACGAGACGCGGATCTTCGTGCTGCCCACGGAGGAATTCTCGAAGGACGACGCGGAAGTGCTGCTGGCGAACGCGCGCGCGCGCATTCCCGACGAGGTGAGCATCAGCGTGGAGATCGCGCCGCGCCTGGAGCGCACGCCACGCGGCAAGACGCCGCTGATCGTGCACCGCCCGCCGGTGCACGACGTGTTGCGACGGCAGGGCATCGAGCCACTGTTCACGCGCTAGGCCATGCAACAGCCGGGCTGGTACCTCAAGCGCCTGCGGCGCATGTCCGGCGCCGAGGTGGCGTACCGGCTGGCGCGCTCGGTGCGCGCCGTGTCGATGACCTTCACGCAACACTCGCTGCCGCCGCAGGATGCGTTCGCGACGGATCTGCGCTTCCTGCCGCCGTTCGTGTCGCTCGCGCCCGACGCTCTCGTGGCGGCGGCGGAGCGCGTGCTGGCCGGGCGCTACAGCTTCTTCGACCTGCAGGACTGCGAGCTGGGCGATCCACCGCAGTGGAATCGCGATCCGCTCACGCATCGCGTCGCCGGAACGCGACGTGCGGCGTCGATCGACTATCGGGACGAGCGCGTGGTCGGCAACATCAAGTACCTGTGGGAAGCCAACCGGCATCTGCACGTCGCGACGCTCGCCCAGGCCAGCGCACTCACCGGCGATCGGCGCTTCGCGTGGGGCGTGCGCGCGCAGGTCGACTCCTGGATCGCGCAGTGTCCGGTGGGGCGCGGGCCCAACTGGTGCAGCCCGCTCGAGCTTGGCATCCGCCTGATCAACTGGAGCATCGCCTGGCAGCTGATCGGCGGCGCGCGTGGCCGGCTGTTCGCGGACGACGATGGCGTGGCGTTCCGCGAGCGCTGGCTCGGCTCGGTGTACGAGCAGGTGCGCACCATCGTCGGCAACCTGTCGCGCTTCTCCTCGGCAAACAATCACCTGATCGGTGAGGCCGCCGGCGTGTACATCGCCGCCTCGACCTGGCCGCTGTGGTCGCAGATGCGTGGCTGGGGCGAGCGCTGTCGTGAGATCCTGGAAGAGGAGTGCCTGCGGCAGAACGCGCCCGACGGGGGCAACCGCGAGCAGGCGTTCGGCTACCAGACCTTCGTGCTCGACTTCCTGTTGCTCGCGGGGCTCGCGGCGCGGGTACGCGGCGAGGATTTCTCGCCCGCCTACTGGCGGCGCATCGAGGCCATGATCGACTTCCTCGCTTCGATGACCAGTTGCGCCGGCCAGCTGCCGATGATCGGCGACGCCGACGACGGTTTCGTCGTGCGGCTCGCGCCGGAAGCGGGCTTCTCGCCGCACAGCTCGCTGATCGCCACGGGCGCCGTGTTGTTCGATCGTCCCGACCTGGCCGCCAAGGCTGGCGCCGCGGACAGCAAGACGGTCACGCTGCTGGGCGTGAACGCGGTGCGCAGGCTGTCACGGCTCAAGTCGCGCGGCCGCGCGGGATTCCGGCCGCGCGTGCAGTTCTCCGAGTCGGGCTACTACCTGCTCGGCACCGCCTTCGAAACGCCCGACGAGGTGCGATTGCTGGTCGATGCAGGTTCGCTGGGCTACCTGAGCATCGCGGCGCACGGGCACGCCGACGCGCTGCAGGTGCTGCTGAACGTGGGCGACCGCGAGATCCTCATCGACCCCGGCACGTATGCCTATCACACGGAGCCCGAATGGCGGCGGTACTTCCGCAGCACGCTGGCGCACAACACTGTCGGCATCGATGACCTGGACCAGTCGGAGCAGGCCGGCAATTTCATGTGGAGCGAGCACGCGCACGCGCGCTGCGTCCGGTTCGAACCCGCAGGCCCGGTGCAACGCTTCGTCGGCGAGCACGACGGTTACATGCGGCTCGACGACCCGGTGCTGCACCGTCGCGAAATCGCCTTCGATGCGGCCCGGCAGTCGATCGAGGTGACGGACACGCTGCGTTGCCAGGGCACGCACCAAGCGCGCCGCAGCTGGCATTTCGCCGAGCAATGCCAGGTGCAGCGCCAGGGCGCGGGGTTGCGCATCGTGTCGGGCTTCGCGGAGGTGCACATGGAGCCATTTGAGCCACTCGAGCGCGTCGAGGTGCATCGTGGCGGCGCGCCCACACAAGGTGGCTGGGTGTCGCGCTCCTTCGGGCGTCGCGAACCGACGACGACCGTCGCGTGGTATTCGCGCGTGGCCGGTGATACGGTGCTGCGCACCCGCATCACATACACGAGGTCACGACCCGGTGCCCTCTGAGCCCGCTTTTTCTCTCGACGCGCCCCACCAGGTGGTCACCGCCGACGTCGCCAGCGACGAGCGCACGCACACGCTCAAGCACGACGACTGCTTCGGGCTGTTCAACGAGATCGGCGACATCGACGCGGAGGCGCGCACCGAGGCCGGCCTGTATCGCGCCGGCGTGCGACACCTGTCGCGGCTCACGCTGAGCGTCGGCGGGCTGCGGCCGCTGCTGCTCGCCACCAGTCCGCGCGAGGACAACATCCTGCTGACCGTGCACCTGACGAACCCGGACGTGCGCGGCGACGGCGGCCGCATCGTGCTGCCGCGCGGCACGCTGCACATCACGCGCTCGCGCTTCGTCTGGGCCGGCGTGTGCCACGAGATGATCAAGGTGCGCAACTTCGCGCTGAGCACCGTGGCCACGGAGCTCGTGATCCGCTTCGGCTCGGACTTCGAGCACATCATCGACGTGCGCGCGCAACGCCGCCTGGACGCCGGCCGCGCGCGCTTCGAACGCGTGGAACGCGACAGCGTCACGCAGGGCTACCTGGGTGCCGACGAGCTGGTGCGCGAGACCGTGGTCGACTGCCACACGACGCCCGATGCGATCTCCTCGGATGCGCTGCGCTACCGGCTGCAGATCGGCAGCCGCGGCGAGAAGACCATCGCGATCGCCATCGGCTGCCGGGCGGCGAACAAGCCGGTGCAGATCTCCACGTATGCGCGCTCGCTGGCCGCGGCCGAGGAACTGGCGCGCGGCGAGAGCCGCCCGCCGTGCCAGGTGGAGTCCGGTGACACCACGTTCAATGGCTGGCTGCAGCGCTCCGCCGCCGACGTCGGCATGATGCTGACCGAGACCGCGCACGGTCGCGTGCCCACCGCGGGCCTGCCCTGGCTGGACGCACTGTTCGGCCGCGACGCGATCATCGTGGCGCTGCAGACGCTGTGGCTGTGGCCGGGAATCGCGCGCAACGTGCTGCGCTACCTCGCCGCCACGCAGAGCGCCGACAGCTTCGCGGCCAACGGTGCCGAGCCCGGCAAGATCCTCAACGAGGCACGCGGTGGCGACATCGCGCCAAACTACTTCGGCGTCGACACGACGCCGTTGTTCGTGCTGCTGGCGGGCGCGTACTACGCGCGCACCGCGGACCTGGATTTCATCGCCGAGCTGTGGCCGGCGATCTGCCAGGCGCTGTCGTGGATCGACGTGTACGGCGACACGGACGGCGACGGCTTCGTCGAGGCGCGCGGACGCGCCGCGGGGCCCAGCCCGCACGGCTGGAAGAGCTCGCCGGATGCCGTGTTCCACGCCGACGGGCGGCTGGCGCAGGCGCCACTGGCGTTGTGCGAGGTGCAGGGTTACGTCTACGGTGCCAAGCTCGGCGCGGCGCGCATCGCGCGTTCGCTCGGCGAGATGCCGCGCGCCATCGCGCTGGTCGAGGCGGCGCAGGAACTGCAGGCGCGCTTCAACACCGCCTTCTGGTGTTCGGACATCGAGTCGTTCGCGCTCGCGCTGGATGGTGACAAGGAACCGTGCCGCGTGCGCACTTCCAACCCCGGGCACTGCCTGTACACCGGCATCGCGCACGCCGAACACGGCCGGCGCCTGATCGCCGGGTTCGGCGACGAACAGATGTTTTCCGGCTGGGGCGTACGCACCGTCGCCGAGAGCGAGCTGCGTTTCAACCCGATGTCGTACCACAACGGTTCGATCTGGCCGCACGACAACTCGCTGCTGGCCGCCGGCGCGGCACGCTACGACGACAAGGCGTTCGCGCTGCGCATCCTCAACGCGCAGTTCGACGCCGCGCGCAATTTCGACCTGCTGCGCCTGCCGGAACTGTTCTGCGGCTTCCGCCGTCGCGGACGCGAGCAGCCGCTGCAGAGCCCGGTGGCCTGCTCGCCGCAGGCGGTCGCGGCTGGCGCGACCTTCCTGCTGCTGCAGAGCGTGCTCGGCATCACCATCGATGCGCTCGACCGCCAGATCGTGCTCGCGCACCCGGTCATGCCCGAGGGCATCGAGGAGATCCGCGTACGGAATCTCGCGGTGGGCGAGGCCTCGGTCGACTTCACCGTGCGGCGCCACGCCGGCTCGGTGAGCGCCAGCGTCGAGCGGCGCGAAGGCAAGCTCGATCTCGTGATCCGCAGCTGACGGCCTAGCAAAAATCCGCGTCGCAGTCACCCGTGGACCGGCCGGAAAGCGGCCAGCCGAGTTGCGCCGACGCCGGGCCGGGAGCCGGCTGGACTTGTTAGCCTCGCGCATCGATCATGCGCGCATGAAAATCATCCACGCCGCTCTTGCACTGCTGACCGCCGCCGTCGTCCGCGCCGAGACCGCCGCGCCCGTATTTCCGCCCGAGCGCTTCCGCGCGCACGTCGAGTTCCTGGCCGACGACCTGCTCGAGGGGCGCGATACAGGTTCGCGCGGCTACGAGATCGCCGCGCGGTACGTCGCCACGCAGATGGAAGCCTACGGGCTGCAGCCGGGCGGCGAGGACGGCACCTGGTTCCAGCGCGTGACGTTCCAGAAGACCATCCGCGGCAAGGACGCCGGTGCGATCACGATTTCAGGTCCCGCCGGCGAGCAGCGCTTCGCGCACGCCGACAACGTGCTGATCGGCCTGCAGCCGCGGGAGCCGAATCTCGACCTGTCCGCGCCGCTGGTGTTCGTCGGGTATGGCATCGAGGACGCACGCTTCGGCCTCAACGACTACCGGGGGCTCGACGTCAAGGGCTGCATCGTCGTCCAGTTGCGCGGCTTTCCGAAGGGACTGCCGAGCGAGGAGGGCGCGCACCTGAACGCTTCGAAGGGCAAGTTCGCCGAAAAGCACGGCGCCATCGGTGCGCTGGTCGTGAACACGCTGCAGTCGGAAAAGGCGTTTCCGTGGCAGAAGTCCCTGCAATACGCCAACGATCCCGACTACGCCTGGGTGCAGCCGGATGGCCAGGCATTCGAAGAGTCGCCCGGCGTGCGCACGCACGCGCTGCTGCATGGACCGGCCGCCGAAGCGCTGTTCGCCGGCGCGCGCCGCCAGCTCGCCGACATCCTGCGCGAAGCCGACCGGGAGAAAGCGTCGCCGCGCGGCTTCAGGCTCAAGACGCGCGTCAACGTCCGCACCACGGCCACCTGGGAACGCGTCACCAGCCCGAACGTCATCGGCATCCTGCCGGGCGCCGACAAGGCATTGTCGAAGCAGTACGCCGTGCTCTCCGCGCACCTCGACCATCTCGGCGTCAAGCCGGTGGCCGGCGACGAGCAGGAAGACCGCATCTACAACGGCGCGCTCGACAATGCCGCGGGCGTCGCCACGCTGCTCGAGGTGGCGCGCGCCGCGGCTGCCGCACCCGACAAGCCGCGCCGTTCGATGATCTTCCTCGCCACCACGGGCGAGGAAAAGGGCCTGCTCGGCGCCGATTACTACGCGCGGCATCCCACGGTGCCGATCTCGCAGATCGTCGGCAACGTCGATCTCGACATGCCGCTGCTGCTGTACCCGTTCAGCGACGTGATCGCGTTTGGCGCCAACCATTCCTCGATCGGACCGATGGTGGCGCGCGCCGTGGCGCCGATGAACATCAAACTGGCGCCGGACCCGTTTCCCGAGCAGGGCGTGTTCACGCGCTCGGATCATTACCGCTTCGTGCGCCAGGGTGTGCCCGCCGTGTTCCTCGCGACCGGCATGGCCAACGGCGGCGAGAAGCACTGGCGGGAATTCCTGGCGGGCGCCTATCACAGCACGCACGACGATCTCGCGCAGCAGATCGACTGGCAGGCGGCGTCGCGTTTTGCCGAGGTGAACTACCGGATCACGCGTGCAATGACCGACTCGGATACGCCGCCGCTGTGGTTCCAGGGAGACTATTTCGGCGACACCTTCGCGCCGCACGCCGCGCGCACGCGGCGTTCACCATAAGTCCCGGGAAATCCTCGCGTTCTCCTGGCGCCTGTAGGGGCACTCCTACGTAAGGGTGCGGAGCAGTCTCAATATGAGCGGCTTTAGACTCCGACGACCTCGTAGGAGCAGGGCATCTCATGGATATATCCGCACGCGGGCGCGCCACGCCGCGCCGCCGCGCGCCGGCACCGTTGAAGGTGAAGCCGAACGGTGCCGGAAACGGGCACGCCGCCACGCCCGAGTTCGATCTCAAGAAGCTGTTGCGCGCCCTGCAGGCGATGCGCGACGGCGACTTCAGCGTGCGACTCGCGACCGACCAGACCGGCCTCGCGGGCAAGATCGCGGACACCTTCAATGAGCTGGTGAGCTGCAACCAGCGACTCTGCCAGGAGCTCGAGCGCGCCGGGCAGATGGTCGGCAAGGAAGGCAAGACGCGCGTGCGCGTCACCAGCGAGCGCCGCGCCGGCGCCTGGGGCGCGATGGAATCCTCGGTGAACACGCTGATCGACGACCTGCTGTGGCCCACCGCGGAAGTGACGCGCGCCATCACCGCGGTCGCCA
>DASTHJ010000239.1:0-6990 GCA_035718265.1 Steroidobacteraceae bacterium
TCTGGATCGCATCTTCTTTCGACATCCGGAACCTGTGGCACCCTCGAAGGCCGCGAATTCTGCCAGAAAAGTGCCCCGAGCAGGAAACCTTCAGGCATCGGAGAACAGTGGCACATCCGTGTCGGCTGTCGCCGTCGCCACCAGTGCGCTGAATTCGACGCGACGCATGGGACGGCTGCCGAGCGTGCGCAGGTGCGCGGTAGGTAGCTGGCAGTCGATCAGTTGGAGTCCTGCAACGAGGCCCCGCTGCACCAGCCGGGCGAGCGCCACCTTGGAGGCGTCCCGTTCGCGGCTGAACATGGATTCGCCGAAGAACACGCGGCCCAGGAGCACGCCGTACAGGCCGCCCACCAGCCGACCGCCGAGCATGACTTCCACGCTGTGTGCGCGCCCGCGCTCGTGCAGGCGGCAGTACGCGGCATGCATTTCGCCGGTGATCCAGGTTCCCGGCGAGTTTTCCCGGCGCGCCGCGCAGGCCTGGACGACGCCGCTGAAGTCGCGATCGAAAGTCACGTCGAAACCGCGGTTTCGCAAAGTTTTCGCGAGACTGCGCGAACATTTGAATTCCCGCGGATCGAGCACCTCGCGCGGATCGGGCGACCACCACAGCACCGGCTGGCCGGCCGAATACCAGGGGAAGATGCCGCGACGGTAGGCGGCGAGCAGGCGTTCCGGGGACAGGTCGCCGCCGGCAGCCAGCAGCCCGTCCGGTTCGTCCAGCGCCTGGTCGAGCGGCGGAAACCATTCACGGTCGCCTTCCGGTGCCAGCCAGGTGATGGTCTTCTGGTTCACGAGTTCTCTTTCCCCCGTGCTTCCCGCCGGGCGTCGCGATAGGGCACGTGCAGGCCCACTTCCTGGGCATAGTTTTCCACGTGCATGCCTTCGCGCCGCAGGTAGTCGCCGATGGCCGCCCGGAAGCGCGGATCGACGATCCAGTGCATGGACCACGTACGCTGCGGCACGAATCCGCGGCTGACCTTGTGCTCACCCTGCGTGCCGGGCTCGAAGCGGCCGATGCCGCGCTCGATGCAGAAGTCGATGCCCTGGTGATAGCAGAGCTCGAAGTGCAGGCTGTGGAACTGCTCGCGCGTTCCCCAGTAGCGGCCATACAGCGCCGCGCGATTCCAGTAGAACACCGCGGCCGCGACGGTCTCCTCGCCGAGCCGCGCCCGCTTGACCATGAACTGCTCGCCCAGCGCCCGCGGCAGCAGCCGGAAGAACTCGCGCGTGAGATACGGATCGTGGCCGTGCCTGTGGAACGTGTCGCGATGCAGGTCGTACACCTCGTCGACCGTGCGGCGGTCGAGGTCGGGCCCGAGCAGCGTGTCGACGTGGATGCCGGCCTCGGCGACCCGGCGCCGCTCGCGCCGCGCGTTCTTGCGGAACTTGGCGGTGAAGCCCTCGAGAAAATGCTCGTAGTCGCGGAAGCCCTGGTTGGCCCAGTGGAACTGGATGTCGAAACGCGCCAGCCAGCCGGCATCGGCGAAGGCCTGGCGATCCGCGTCGCCGACGAACAGGCCATGAATCGAAGACAGCTCGCGCGATTCGGCCAGCTCCTCGATGGCGCGCACCAGCGCGCGGCGCGCGACGGCGGCGTCGACGCCGGGACGGATCAGCAGGCGCGGCGCCGTGGCAGGCGTGAACGGCACGCCGACCACCAGCTTCGGGTAGTACTCGAGGCCGTGCTGGGCGTAGGCCTGGGCCCAGGAGAAATCGAATACGAACTCGCCCATCGAGTGCGTCTTGACGTAGACGGGTGCGGCGGCGGCGAGGCCGTGCTCGTCGTGCAAGGTGACCGGCGCGGGGATCCAGCCCGTGCGCCGCCCGACGCATCCGGTCGCTTCGAGTCCCGCGAGGAATGCGTGGCGCAGGAAAGGGACGTCGCCAGCGTCGAGCGCGTCCCAGGCAGCCGGGTCAATGTCCGTGATGCTTGTCGAGATATTTGTCCGCATCGAGCGCAGCCATGCATCCGGAGCCAGCCGAAGTGATGGCCTGACGATACACATGATCGGCGACATCGCCAGCGGCAAAAACCCCGGGAACGCTGGTGGACGTCGCCGCGCCCTCGCTGCCGCCCTTGACCACGATGTAGCCGTCGCGCATGTCGAGCTGCCCGGCGAAGATGCCGGTGTTCGGCGTGTGTCCGATGGCGATGAACGCGCCGGTGACGTCGAGTGTCTCGATGGTGCCGCCGGTGTGCGTCGGCTTGATGTGCACGCCGGTCACGCCCGAATCGTCACCGACGATCTCGTCGACTTCATGGTTCCAGGCGATGCGCACCTTGCCGGTCTTCTCGAGCGCGAACAGGCGGTCCTGCAGGATCTTCTCCGCGCGGAACTTGTCGCGCCGGTGCACGACGGTGACGTGGCTGGCGAGGTTGGCGAGATACAGCGCCTCCTCGACGGCCGTGTTGCCGCCGCCGACGACCACGACCCGGTGGCCCTTGTAGAAGAATCCGTCGCAGGTGGCGCAGGCCGAGACGCCGCGCCCGCGGAATTTCTCTTCCGAGGGAATGCCGAGATATTTCGCCGAGGCGCCCGTGGCGATGATCAGCGCATCGCAGGTGTACGAGCCGTAGTCGCCGTTGAGCGTGAACGGACGATGCGACAGGTCGACGGTGTGGATGTGGTCGTTGACGATCTCGGTGTTGAAGCGCTCGGCGTGCGCCTTCATGCGTTCCATGAGCGCCGGACCGAGCAGTCCGTGCGCATCACCGGGCCAGTTGTCGACCTCGGTGGTGGTCATGAGCTGCCCGCCCTGTTCGACCCCGGTGATCAACATGGGTTTGCGGTTGGCGCGCGCGGCGTAGACCGCGGCCGTGTAACCGGCCGGGCCGGAACCAAGAATGACGAGGGGTCTGTGGGAGGGGGTCATGTATACTTTCGGCCATCCATGTGGCGTCGAAGCCAGTTAGTTTGCGCGCCGGGCGTCACTTTCAAGTTTCAACTTTTTCATGTGCTTATTCGATTGTCGGCATCCGGCAGGCGCGCTGTCCGGCGTCGAAGGGGGCACATGTTATGGAAGGCGCCCGTCGCGGCCAAGTGCGCGGGTGACAGGATTGTCCGATGCGAATTGGAATTCCCCGTGAGTTGAAGGCCCGCGAAGGGCGCGTGGGCCTGATCCCCGCCGCCTGCGTCGAACTGGTGCGCGGCGGTCACGAAGTGTTCGTCGAGCATGCCGCCGGGGAAAAGAGCGGTTACACGGACCAGCACTATCGCGACGTCGGCGTGCAGGTGCTGCCGGATGCGGACCAGCTGTTCGCCCGATCCCAGATGATCGTCAAGGTCAAGGAGCCGATCGAGGCGGACCTCGCGCGGCTGCGCAAGGATCACCTGCTGTTCTGCTACCTGCACCTCGCCGCGCTGCCCGAGCTCACGCGGCGACTCTGCGAGATCGGTCTGACCGCCGTGGCGTTCGAGACGGTCGAGGACCGCGTCGGGCGCTTGCCGCTGCTGGCGCCGATGAGCGACATCGCCGGCCGCCTGTCGATGCAATACGCCACGACGCTGCTGCACCAGCCGCAGGGCGGCAAGGGCATCTTGTTAGGCGGCGTACCCGCGGCGAAGCGCGGGCGCGTGGTGGTGCTCGGCGGCGGCGTGGCCGGCGGCAACGCCGCGCACGTGGCCGCCGGACTCGGCGCGGAAGTCATCGTCTTCGACACGGACCGCGACAAGATGGTCGCGGCGCGCGCCATCGGCCCGAACGTGACCGCGCTGTATCCACACGTTTCCGACGTCGCCGACGCCGTGCGCGCCGCGGACGTGGTGGTCGGCGCCGTGCTGGTCACCGGCGCGCGCGCACCGCACGTGGTGTCCGCGGAGATGGTCCGCAGCATGCAGCCCGGCAGCGTGATCGTGGACATCAGCGTCGACCAGGGCGGTTGTGTCGAAACCACGCGTCCGACGACGTACGAGGCCCCCACCTTCCAGTGGGAAGGCGTCACGCACTTCTGCGTCACGAACATGCCGGGCGCAGTGCCACGCACTTCCTCGCAGGCGCTGTCCGCGGCGATCGCACCGTACGCCGCCCGGCTGGCCGACGGCGACTGGCGCACGGAAACGGGATTGGTCAGGGGCATCAACGTGGAAGCCGGCAAAGTCACCCATCCCGCGCTGATGAGTTAGCGTAGTATTTCCAGCCGCCACAGAGACATAGAGAACTTTTCTACCACGAGCATGGCAGACACCACCTACGATCGGACCAAGCCGCAGAAGCGCTTCACGACCGCGGTCTCGCGCGGCCTGCGCGAAAGCGCCGTGATCGCCATCGCCGTCGTCGCGCTGGTCATGCTGGTCGCGCTCGCCTCGTATCACCGCGACGACCCCGCGTTTTCATCGACCGGCGGGGCCGAACATGCGATCGCCAACCGGATCGGCCCGTTCGGCGCCTGGCTCTCCGACATCCTGTTCTTCCTGTTCGGACGGCCGGCCTACCTGTTCCCGATCATGCTGGGCGTGGCCTGCTTCGTGATGTTCCGCCAGCGCGATGCGGAAGAGGGACGCACGCGCGCCAACACCGCGGTGCGCATCGGCGGCTTCATGCTGATGCTGCTGGCGAGCTGCGGACTCGCGACGCTGCACTGGAGCGCGGGCGTGCTGCGCGAAACGGCCGGCGGCGTCGTCGGGCAGTTCGTCGGCAACGGCCTCGCGGGCAACCTGAACTTCCTCGGCGCCACGTTGCTGATGCTGGCCGCCTGGATGGCCGGCGTGTCGCTGGCGTTCGGCGTGTCGTGGCTGACCATCATCGACGCGGTGGGTGCCGGCCTGTGGAACTCCATCGGCTGGATCCGCGCGCGGCGCAGCGTGGCGCGCGACGTCGCGGTCGGCATGGAAGCGCGCAAGGCGCGCGTCGAGGCCGCCAAGGTCGAGGAGAAGAAAGCCGCGGCGCGCGTCAGGCCGCGCATCGAGGCGCCGGCGCCCGTGGTCGAGAAGAGCGAGCGCGTCGAGAAGGAGCGGCAGGTGCCGCTGTTCGATGCGCCGAAGTCCGGCGAGCTGCCGCCGCTCAAGCTGCTCGACGATCCGCCGGCGCGCGAGGCCACGCACTCCGCCGAGGCGCTCGAGGCGATGTCGCGTCTCGTGGAGCTCAAGCTCAAGGATTTCGGCGTGGAAGTCGAAGTCGTGGCCGTGCAGCCGGGACCGGTGGTCACGCGCTTCGAGATGCGCCCGGCGCCCGGCGTCAAGGTCAGCCAGATCACCAGCCTCGCCAAGGACCTGGCCCGTTCGCTGTCGGCGATCAGCGTGCGCGTCGTGGAAGTGATTCCCGGCAAGTCGGTCATGGGCCTGGAGATCCCCAACGAAAAGCGCGAGATCGTCACGCTGGGCGAGATCATCAAGTCGAAGTCGTACGACGAGGTGGCCTCGCCGCTGGCGCTGGCGCTCGGCAAGGACATCGGCGGCGCGCCGGTGACCGCGGATCTGGCCAAGATGCCGCACCTGCTCGTCGCCGGCACCACCGGATCGGGCAAGTCGGTGGCGATCAACGCGATGATCCTGTCGCTGCTCTACAAGAGCACCGCCGAGCACGTGCGCCTGATCATGATCGATCCGAAGATGCTGGAGCTCTCCGTGTACGAGGGCATCCCGCACCTGCTGGCGCCCGTGGTCACCGACATGAAACACGCGGCGAATGCCCTGCGCTGGTGCGTGGCCGAGATGGAAAGGCGTTATCAGCTGATGGCCGCGCTCGGCGTGCGCAACATCGCCGGATTCAACCGCAAGGTGAAGGAAGCGACGGATTCCGGCAGGCCGATCCGCGACCCGATCATGACCGCGGCCGCGGCCAATGACCCGGGCATCGACCAGTCGCAGATCCAGGACCTGACGCCGCTGCCCTACATCGTCGTGATCATCGACGAGCTGGCCGACCTCATGATGATCGTCGGCAAGAAGGTTGAAGAGCTCATTGCCAGGCTGGCGCAAAAAGCCCGGGCGAGTGGCATCCATCTCGTGCTCGCCACGCAGCGACCTTCGGTCGACGTGATCACCGGCCTCATCAAGGCGAACATCCCGACGCGCATCGCCTTCCAGGTGTCGGCACGCGTCGATTCGCGCACCATCCTCGACCAGATGGGTGCCGAGTCGCTGCTCGGCCACGGCGACATGCTCTATCTGCCGGCCGGAACCTCGGTGCCGACGCGCGTGCACGGCGCGTTCGTCGCCGATGCCGAAGTGCACCGCGTGGTCGAGGCGCTCAAGAAATCCGGCGCGCCCAATTACATCGACGACGTGCTCGAGGGCCCGAGCGCGCCGCTCGCCGGCATTTCGGGCGAACCGCCGGCGGCCGGCGAGGGCAACGGCGCCGACGGCGAGCAGGATGCGCTGTACGACGAGGCCGTGAAGATCGTCACGAGCGAGCGCAAGCCGTCGATCTCGTATGTGCAGCGGCGCCTCAAGATCGGCTACAACCGCGCGGCCCGGCTGCTCGAGAGCATGGAGATGGCCGGCGTGGTCGGCCCGCTGCAGCCGAACGGCTCGCGCGAGATCCTCGCGCCGCCGCCGGCGGGCGACTGACGATGCATTCGGCCACTGCGCGCTGCCTGTGGACGGCGTTGCTCGGACTGGCGGTGACCGCGTTCGCCCGGGCGGCGTCACCGACCGCGCTCGACACCTGGCTGGCCGACCTGCGCACGCTGCGCGCCGAGTTCACGCAGACGGTTACCGACAGCCGGGGCCGTGAAGTGCAACGCGCCAACGGGCGCCTGGTCATCGTGCGACCGGGCAAGTTCCGCTGGGAGCTGACGCCGGTGAGCGCCGAGGGCACGGCGCAGTCGCCGCAGCTCATGGTCGCCGACGGCCGGAACCTGTGGTTCTACGACCGTGACCTCGACCAGGTCTCCGTGAAACCCGCGGCGACGTCGCTGACCGCTACGCCGGCCAGCCTGCTGTCCGGCGACGGGCATCTCGAGGAATTCTTCGAGCTCCACCCGGACGGCAATCGCGACGGCCTCGCGTGGGTGCGCGTGGTGCCGCGTCGCGGTGACGCGGACTTTCG
>DASTHJ010000240.1:0-3460 GCA_035718265.1 Steroidobacteraceae bacterium
CCGCTGCTGACCAGCCTGCTGCGCGAAGGCTATGACGGCTTCGCGCGCGCCGCGCTCGAGGAGCGCGCGGCCGCCGGCTGGCCGCCATTCGCGCACATCGCGGCGCTGCGCGCCTCGGCCACGACGCTGCCGGTCGCCACGGATTTCCTGCGCCAGGCGCGTCGGCTGGCGCGACTGACAGCCGGTCTCAGGTTGTTGGGGCCGGCGCCCGCGGCGATGGCGAAGCGTGCCGGGCGATACCACGCGCAGCTGCTGCTCGAAGCGCGCGAGCGTGCGCCGCTGCACCGGCTGCTCGGCGAATGGCTGCCGCGGGTCGAGGTGCTCAAGGCGCCGCGCGAGTTGCGCTGGTCGCTGGACGTGGATCCGCTCGAACTGTTCTGAGCGGTCCGCGCGATCTAATCGCGACTTGAGTCCCAGCCGCCGAGACGCGCGTTCTCCTCACCGGCGGCATCGAATGCCTCGCCATCGATCCGCGCTTCGATGGCGGCCAGCACCGGCGCCGGCAGGGTAGCCGCCGGTTGCAGGCCTTCGGTGGACGCCCGTGCCGCCGCGGTGACCGGGATGCGCCATTCGCCCTGCTCGCGGCACGCGAGGCCCGCCGTGCCGGCGCGTTGCATCACGAAGCTTCGACAGTAGCCACCGTCGCGCGTCCTGAACGTGAGACCGATCTGCACCGCATCGGCGGGACGCTGCGTGCTGGCGAGCTGCGTGTCCAGCGCGCGCGCGAGATCGCCGCGCGCCACCAGCGCGCCCTCGTGCACACCCATCAGCGCGGGCTCGGCGGGCGTGAAGATCTTCCAGGCCAGCATTACCCCCAGGACCAGGCTGGCCGCCATCGCTGCCCACTCGCGCCCGCGCCAGCGCGGGGCGGATGGCGCAGCGCTGCGTGCCGGGAATTCGCGCACCTCGGCGCGATGCTGCGGATGCTGCGCGTCGCCCGCGGCGGGCGCGCCATGGGACGCGGCCAGCAAACGCTCCGGAAGCGGTTGTTCGAGCACGCTGGAGAACGCGCCCGCGACCTCGGTGCGCAGCGCGCGATGACGGTCGACGCGCGCCGCCAGCGCCGGGTCGCGCGCCATGGCCACGGAAATTTCCGCGGCCTGCGCCTCGTCCAGCTCGCCGTCGACATAGGCCATCAGGATTTCGTCGTCGTAGTTCACGCCGGTCTCCGCTGTTCCACGCCGGCGCCCCTCTCATCCGCGAGCGCCGCGGCGAGCGCGGTGCGCCCACGGGCCAGGCGGCTCGTCAGCGTGCCGATGGGTATCTCCAGCACCGTGGCGGCTTCCTTGTACGACATGCCTTCGACCAGCACGAGTGCGATGGCCAGTCGCTGGTCCTCGGGTAGTTTGTTCATCGCCTCGGACACCGACCACAGGGCCGCGTCCGCATCGCCGGGCGACACCGCCGGATGCTCGCCGCTGTCTTCGGGCAGCGCGACTTCCGCGCGCCGGCCGCGCGCGCGACGATCGTCGATCCAGGCGTTCTTCATGATGCCGAACATCCACGACGCCAAGTTCGCGCCCGCGCGAAACTGCTCGAGATTGCGCAGTGCACGCTCCACCACGGCCTGCGTGAGGTCGTCCGCGTCGTGCTGATTGCGCGACAGCGAGCGCGCGAAGCGCCGCAGCCGCGGCAGCAGGGCGACGATGCTTGCACCGATTTTCTCCGTACCGGCAGTCATGCTTTCATGCTGGATAATACGTGGGCCGGGCCAGGTTTCTTCCATGGACAACATGGGCGCAAAAATCCTCGTTCTCATCGCCTGCTGCGCGGGCCAGGCCTTTGCGCAATTGCCGATCCCCGACGTGCCGGTGCAGGTGCCGGACATCCGCCCGGCGACCGATGAGCTGCTGTCCAACGCGTCCGGACTCACGGACGCCACGCTGGAACGGCTGGCGCGCGCCCGCGAGCTGCGCATCGGCCGGCTGGCGCGCGAGCACCGCGCGGAGCTGGATCGCGTGGGCGACGATCTCGTGGTGCGCGCCGAAGTACTGGCGATCGACATCACGCCGCAGGCGTTGCAGCGCGCGCTCGCGCGCCGCTTCCGGCTCAAGCGCACGCACGAGCTCGGCGGACTCGGCCTGCGGATCACGGTGCTGCAGACGCCCGAGGGCTGGTCGGCGAAACGCGGGCTGAAGACCTTGCGCAAGCTGGACCCGGCCGGGACCTACGACTACAACCACGTGTACCTGGATGGCGGCAGCCCGGACGCGCAACGCGCGGCGGGCCCGCTGCCGCGCGCGGCCGCAAACCCCCGCCACGCGCGCGTGGGTCTCATCGACGCGGGCGTGGACGGCGGGCACGAGGCTTTCGCGGACGTGAAGCTCGAGCGCTTCGGGTGTGACGGCCGCATCGTGCCGAGCCCGCACGGCACGGCCGTGGCCGCGATCCTCGCCACACACGCTGCCGTTGGCGAGATCGACGCGGCCGACGTGTACTGCGGCTCACCGACCGGCGGCGCCTCCGACGTGGTCGCGGCCGCGCTGGCGTGGCTCGCCGGAAAAGGCGTCGCCGTGATCAACGTGAGCCTGGTGGGTCCGCGCAATGCGCTGCTGGAGCGCGTCGTGAGCGCGCTCGTGGCGCGTGGTTTCCTGATCGTCGCGGCGGTCGGCAACGACGGCCCGGCGGCGCCACCGCTGTACCCCGCTTCGTTTGCCGGCGTGATCGGCGTGACTGCGGTCGACGGCAATCATCGCGTGCTGATCGAGGCCTGCCGCGGTGCGCAGGTGGACTTCGCGGCGCGCGGCGCCGACATGCGAGCCGCGATCCAGGCACCCGACCAGTACGCGCCGGTGCGTGGCACGTCATTCGCCGCGCCCATCGTGGCGGCGCTGCTCGCCACCGATCTGGCCGCGCCCGATGCCGGCGTGCGCGATCAGATGCTCGCGAGATGGGCGCAGAGCGCCCACGACCTCGGCAAGCGCGGCCGTGACGATGTCTACGGCGCCGGGGAGCTGGGTGACAGCGGCGCCGCGGTGGCCGGCAAGGTCAATAAATAGAGTGCATTAAGTCAAACGAAATCCAGGTCCGGGCGAGGGAAGAAATCGCGCGCGGCCGGCGTAGTACCTCCTGAGAGCTGCGGATGGGCCGCGGCGCAAATCAGGAGATTTCCATGAACAAGCACTTCATCGAGGCGGTCGCCATGTTTGCGCTCGTCACCGGCGCTCCGCTGGTCGAGGCGCAGGTTCTCGGTGGCGGCGCCTCCGGCGGATTGGGCGGCAGCATCGGCGGTGCGCTCGGCGGCGGCATCGGCACCATCGGCGGCACGGGCCAGGGCAATGCCTCGGGTGCCCTCGGCGGCGGACTGGATGCAGGCGAGACCTTGCATCGACACACCCGTGGCGCGGTCGATAGCGGGCGCGAAACAACCGGCCGTGTGCGCGATCGCGCCGTGAGCACGCGTGATTCCACGCGCGAGATGGCATCGTCCGCCGTGTCGTCGACGCAGGCGCAGGTGGGC
>DASTHJ010000241.1:0-12105 GCA_035718265.1 Steroidobacteraceae bacterium
GTGGTGCTGATCAGTGTGCGCGAGCGCGACAAGGCGGGCGCGGTCGTGCTGGCCCGCAAGCTCGTGGACTACGGGTTCGAACTCGCCGCGACGGACGGCACTGCGCGTGTCATCAACGAGGCGGGAATTCCCTGCAAGCGCGCCAACAAGGTCCGCGAGGGGCGTCCGCACATCGTCGACATGATCAAGAACGACGAGTTCGCGATGATCGTGAACACCACCGAGGGCAAGACCGCGATCCGCGAGTCGAACTCCATCCGTCGTGAGGCGGTGCACAAACGGCTCACCTACTACACAACCCTCGCAGGCGCGCTCGCAACCTGCGAAGCTCTGGAGCACCTGGATGCGGTCGAGGTGAACCGGCTGCAGGACCTGCACAAAGAGGCGCGCTCATGAAACGCAACCCGATGACCCTGCGCGGCGCCGAAGCGCTGCGCGTCGAGCTCAAGCGGCTCAAGACGGAGGACCGTCCAAGGGTCATCAAGGCCATTGCCGAAGCGCGCAGCCACGGCGATCTCTCGGAGAATGCCGAGTACCACGCCGCGCGCGAGCAGCAGGGCTTCATCGAGGGGCGCATCAGCGAGATCGAGGCCAAGCTCTCGACCGCGGAAATCATCGATCCGTCGAGCCTCACCAACAACGGCAAGGTGATTTTCGGCGCCACCGTGGAGCTGGAAGGCCAGGACGACGGCAAGCCCATCACCTACCAGATCGTTGGTGAGGACGAAGCCGACATCAAGGCCGGGCGAATTTCGGTGACCTCGCCGATCGCGCGTGCGCTGGTGGGCAAGAGCGCGGGCGACGTGGTCGACGTGGCCGCCCCCGGCGGCACGCGCAGCTACGAGATCGTCGACGTCAAATACGTCTGACCAGCTTCAGCACGGGGAGCGGAAATGAAGCGATTCACTTCGATGGGGTTGGTGTGCACGATGCTGTGTGCGGCACCGCTCGTGCTGGCACAGAACGCCGCGCCGGACTGGATTGCGCTCCAGGACGGCAAGTCGCTGGCCGGCTGGAAGGCCGGCAAGCGCCCGGAGTCATGGGTGGTGGAAGAGGGTGCCTTCGTGACGCGTGGCGGTCCGTCGCATCTCTTCTACGTCGGCAAGGTCGGCAAGCACGATTTCCGCAATTTCGAATTCTCTGCCGAGGTCATGACCTCGCCGGGCGCCAACAGCGGCATCTACGTGCACACCAGGCTCGATCCACGGGAAGACTGGCCGTCCGCCGGCTACGAACTCCAGGTCATCAATTCGAATCCGCCCGCCGGGAAGATGGACGGTTACATCGAGCACAAGATGACCGGCAGCATCTACGCCGTGCGCAACACCTGGGTGGCGCCGGCGAAGGACAACGAGTGGTTCAACTATCGCATCAAGGTGGTTGGCAAGACCATCCAGACCTTCATCAACGGCAAGCTGATCTGCGAATACGCGGAACCGGCAAACGCGTATCGGCCGGATGACAAGAAGCTGCGGCTGCTGGGCTCCGGCACCTTCGCCTTGCAGGCGCACGATCCGGGCAGCGTCGTGAGGTACCGCGACATGAAGGTGAAGATCCTGCCGGACGACGCCGCGCCGCCCGCCGGGCTCGTGCCGCTGGCGGATCGCGAGCTGGACCGGCTGGTCACGCAGGCGTCGAACGACAACATTCCGCTCATCGATCTCGGCCTGGCGCCTCCGGCCAGCGGCGCGGATGAGTTCTGGAGCACGCTCAGACGCCACGGTATCACCGCCGGTGTGGAGCTCGCCCACGCGGCCAACTTGCGTCCAGCATCGGGCCTGCTGCTGATCGTCGACGATGCGCGTGCACCGGACATCGCGTTGCTCAAGGCCGCGAAAGCGGCCGGCATCGGCGTTGTGTTCAATGCCGGCGATGACGGCGGATTCGACCAGGCGCAGTTCAAGCGCAGACTGCAGGCGATCCAGGCGGCCGGACTCAGGTGGCAGGATTTCTGGGTGCCCGGCAAGTCGGGCAGCTGAGCCGCTTCAGGAAACCCTGACGATCTCCAGGTTCGGGCCGCCCTGCATGGGCGCCGCGCCGCGCATGGTGCGCAGCAGTTCGTGGGTCTCGTGCGTGGCCATGGGCTTGCTGAAGAAAAAGCCCTGGCCGGTCGAACAGCCCAGCGCCAGCAGCTGCGAGGCGTGCTCGCGCGTCTCGATGCCCTCGGCCACCGTGCCCAGGTGCAGGCTCTGCGCCATGCTGATGATGGCGCGCACGATGGCCGCGTCGTTGCGATCGACGTTCATGTCGCGCACGAACGTGCGGTCGATCTTCAGGTAGTCGATCGGCAGGTTGCGCAGGTAGGCGAGGCTCGAGTAGCCGGTGCCGAAATCGTCCACCGACACGCGCACGCCGAGGTCACGCAGCGCGTGCAGCTTGGTGACGTGCTGCTCGGAGTCCTGCATGGCCACCGACTCGGTCAGCTCCACTTCCATCTGGTGCGGCGCGATGTCGAACTCGTGCGCGATGGCCACGAGGCGCTCCGGCAGGTTGGAGCGCTTGAGCTGCTTGGCCGAAACGTTGACCGCGACCGGCACGGGCTTGAGGCCCGCGCGCTGCCAGTTGGCGATCTGCCGCGCGACGTTGCGGAACACGCATTCGCCCAGCTCGACGATCAGGTCCGAGGCCTCGGCGACCTCGATGAAGGCCAGCGGCGGCACCGCGCCGTGGCGCGGATCGTTCCAGCGCGCCAGGGCCTCGAACGACACCAGCCGGCCGCTGCGGATGTCGACGATCGGCTGCAGCTGGATCTCGATGGCGTCGCGGTTCACGGCGCTGCGCAGGTCCTGCTCGAGCGCCAGGCGCGTGTGCACGCGCTTGTTCATGGCGGCGTCGAACATCTGCACGTTGTCGCGGCCGCGCGCCTTGGCCTCGTACAGCGCGATGTCGGCGGAGCGCAACAGCTCGCTCATCGTGGTGGCGTCGCGCGGGTAGACGCTCATGCCGATGCTGGTGGTCGCGGAGTAGGTGGCCTCGCCGAGGCGCACCGGCTTCTTGAGCGCCGCGGCCACGCGCTCGGCGATCGCCGCGCTGTCCGGGTCGAGCCCGTAGTGGCGCGTGACCACGAGGAACTCGTCGCCGCCCATGCGCACGACCAGGTCCGGGCTGGCGATCGAATCGCGCAGCCGGCGCGCGACGCTGCGCAGGTAGTCGTCGCCGATCGAATGGCCGCGCGAATCGTTGATGTTCTTGAAGTTGTCGCAGTCGATGTAGAGGATCGAGAGCGAGTCGCCGCGCCGCGCGGCCTCGTCGATGAGCCGCGGCAGTTCCTCGTTGAGGAAAGTGCGGTTGGGCAGGCCGGTCAGCGCGTCGTGCGTGGCCAGGTGCTGCAGTGACAGCTGGTGCTCCTGCGCGCGCCGCTCGGCTTCGCGGCGATGCGAGATGTCCTGCAGCAGCATGGCGTGCACGCGGCCGGTGTCGGGATCGAGATCCGCGATCGAGAATTCCACGTCGCGCCGCTCGTCGTCGCCGCGGATGATCTGCGCGGGACGATAGTTGGACGTCTCGTCGCCATTGCCCGGCGCGAGCGATACCGGCGTGTCGAACACGGTGGCCACGTCGCGGCGACGCAGTTCGTCGAGCGAGGCTCCGAGCAGGCGCTGTGCCTGCGGGTTGGCGTCGAGCACGCGGCGCGTGCCCGGGTCGAACAGCACGATGCCCGAGGCCGCGCGATCGAAGATGGCGCGATAGCGCGTCTCGCTGATCGCGGCGGCGTCGGCGGTGCGCTTGAGGCGCCCACGGTAGGCGTGCCAGGCGGCGACCACGATGCTGACCAGCAACGCGACCAGGCCGACCAGGTAGCGCACGCCCTGCTGGCCGCTCTGCATGACGGGGCGCGGCAGCGTGGTGACCAGGGCTGCGAGCGGCCGGTTGTCGATGGAATCGAGGCGCAGCTGGCCTTCGATGACGTTGTCCGAGCGGCGCACGATTCGGCGCCCGTCGGGTGATTCGAGGAGCGCCGCACGATCGGCGCTGATCGAAGGCTCCTCGAGCAGCGCGAAGCGCACGTTCTGCTGGGCGTCCGCGCCGATGCTGGCGATCTCCGGCGGACCGATGCGGCGCGCGAACACCAGCGTGCCGGCCGCCGGGCCGCTGCGATCACTGTGCAGCACCGTGTGCGCGGCGATCACGTGCGGCTGGCCGTTGATCTTCACGAGACGCAGCGTGCCTTCCTGGTCGAGCACCGAGCGGACCAGCGGCGTGAGCCGGCCGATCTCGGCGACCACGGGGGCGCTCGCCGGGTGCAGGTAGCGCGCATCGTCGGTGTCGTTCTCGAAGGAGGAGATCAGCTGTTCGCGGGTGTCGAGCAGCCACACCAGGTCGACGTTCATCTCGTCGAGGCCCGCCTCGGAGAAATTCTGGTACTCGAAGTTGGCGTCGAGCGAGGAGACGTACGAATACATGTCGTCCCAGCGCGCGTAATCGCGCGAGGTGGTCTCGATCTCGGTGTTCTTGGTCAGCAGCGCCTTGCGCATGACCTCGACGCTGCGCGCGACGTCGTTCTGCTCGATGTTCGCGAACTTGCGCAGGATCAGATAACGGGAAGCGGCCCAGGTTCCGAGGACGACCAGTGCGGCGGCTAGATAGACCGCCAAGGCTTCGCGCCCAAACGTGTGTTTAGCCGCCATGTGACTCATATACGACTTATTCCAGCGTCTTACCACTGGATTTCGGCAAATACTCCCTGTCCCGCGATCCTCGCTCCTGGTCAGGGTATCGGCCACCGGCGCCCGGTTTTTATGCGTCGGGTATCACAATTCCGGGACGGTCCGTTCGGCGTTTGTAGTAGAGGGCCGTATGACCTATTCGTTGCACCAGCATGCTGCCGGTCGCGGTGGCTAGTTTGGCGAGCCCGGCGTCCCGGCCCTCGCGATCGGCGCTGCGGAACCTGACCTTGATCAGCTCGTGGTCGTGCAGGGCGCGCGCCGCTTCGGCGACCACGGCATCCGTGACGCCGTGCTGGCCGATGAGCAGCACGGGATCGAGCGCGTGGCCGAGCCCTCGTAGATACTTGCGCTGTCGTTCCGAGAGTTCCATGTCGTCATTGTAAAGATTGCCGATGCCGCGCAGGTCGAAAAGCAGTGAACGGTGGTTGCGCGAGCATTTCGCGGACCCGTTCGTCAAGCGGGCCCAGGCCGAAGGCTGGCGCTCGCGCGCGGTCTTCAAGCTCGAGGAAATCGATCGCCGGGAAAAGCTGCTGAAGCCCGGCATGACGGTCGTGGATCTCGGCGCTGCGCCCGGCGCCTGGAGCCAGTACGCCAGTCGCAGGCTGGGCCGCAAGGGACGCGTCATCGCCACGGACATCCTCGAGATGCCGGCGCTGCCCGGCGTCGAATTCGTGCAGGGAGACTTCCGCGAAGAAGCGGTGTTCGACGCGCTGCTGGCGCTCGCGCCCGCGCGCACCGTCGACGTGGTGCTTTCGGACATCGCCCCCAACATGTCCGGCATGGACGCCATCGATCAGCCGCGATCGATGTACCTGGCGGAGTTGGCGCTGGATTTCGCCACCCGTGTCTTGAAACCAAACGGTGCGGTCCTCATCAAAACGTTCCAGGGCGCCGGCTTCCAGGAACTGGTGGCAGCCGCGCGCAAATCTTTCAAGAAGGTCCGATTTGCCAAGCCAGACGCTTCACGGTCGCGCAGTTCTGAGCTTTACCTGCTGGCGAGCGGTTTTCGGATGGTGTAGCGTGACTGCCATCCTGCATGCCGGGCATCCGCTCGTGCGAGGGTAAGCCTTTGAATGATCTGACGAAAAACATCCTCCTCTGGGTCGTTATCGTGATGGTGATGGTGGTGGTTTTCAGCCGCTACGTACCCACCGGTACGGACCCGCAGCCGGTGGCCTATTCGGCCGTGCTGGAGGACATCCGTAATGGTCGCCTGGAGTCGGTGATCCTGCGCGGTGACGAAGTCATCGGCGTGCGCAAGGACAAGACGCGCTTCAAGGCTTACAACCCGGAAACCGACAACAGCTGGCTCATCGGCCAGCTCGACAAGGCGCACGTGGAATTCAAGGGTGAGCCGCCGAAGCAGCCCAACTTCCTCATGCAATTGCTGTTGCAGCTCGCGCCAGCGCTGCTGCTGATCCTGGTGTTCGTGTACATGCTGCGGCAGATGCAGGGCTCGGCCGGCGGCCGCGGCGCCATGTCCTTCGGCAAGAGCCGCGCGCGGTTGTTAGGCGAGGACCAGGTCAACGTCACGTTCGCGGACGTGGCGGGTGTGGACGAGGCCAAGCAGGAAGTGGGCGAGATCGTCGACTTCCTCAAGGACCCGTCCAAGTTCCAGAAGCTCGGCGGCAAGATTCCGAAGGGCGTGCTCATGGTGGGCAGCCCCGGTACCGGCAAGACGCTGCTGGCACGCGCCATCGCGGGCGAAGCCAAGGTGCCGTTCTTCACGATCTCCGGTTCCGACTTCGTCGAGATGTTCGTCGGCGTGGGCGCCTCGCGCGTGCGCGACATGTTCGAGCAGGCGAAGAAGCACGCCCCCTGCATCATCTTCATCGACGAGATCGACGCGGTCGGCCGCCATCGCGGCGCCGGCCTCGGCGGCGGTCACGACGAACGCGAGCAGACCCTGAACCAGCTGCTCGTCGAGATGGACGGCTTCGAAGGCAGCGAGGGCATCATCGTCATCGCCGCGACGAACCGCCCCGACGTGCTCGATCCCGCGCTGCTGCGCCCGGGCCGCTTCGACCGCCAGGTCGTCGTGCCGCTGCCCGACGTGCGCGGCCGCGAGCAGATCCTGCGCGTGCACATGCGCAAGGTGCCGCTCGCCGACGACGTGAAGCCGGCGTACATCGCGCGCGGCACGCCCGGATTCTCCGGCGCCGATCTCGCGAACCTGGTCAACGAGGCTGCGCTGTTCGCGGCAAGGGCCAACAAGCGCATCGTCGGCATGGACGAGTTCGAGCGCGCCAAGGACAAGATCTACATGGGCGCGGAGCGCCGCTCCATGGTCATGTCCGACCAGGAGAAGAAGATGACGGCCTACCACGAGGCGGGCCATGCCATCGTCGGGTACATCGTTCCCGAGCACGATCCGGTCTACAAGGTGACCATCATCCCGCGCGGGCGCGCCCTTGGCCTCACGTGGTACCTGCCCGAGGGTGACCGCTACAGCAACAGCAAGCGCCGCCTGGAGAGCCACATCGCCTCGCTGTTCGGCGGCCGCGTGGCCGAGGAGCTGATCTTCGGCGCGGACGGCGTGACCACGGGCGCCTCCAACGACATCGAGCGGGCCACCGAGGTGGCGCGCAACATGGTCACCAAGTGGGGCCTGTCGACCAAGCTGGGACCGCTGACCTATTCCGAGGAGAACGGTGAAGTGTTCCTCGGCCGCCAGGTCACGCAACACAAGCAGGTGTCCGACGAGACCGCGCATGCGATCGACGAGGAAGTCCGCCGCGTCATCGACGAGAACTACAAGCGCGCCAAGCACATCCTCGAGACCAACATCGACAAGCTGCATGCCATGGCCGATGCGCTCGTGAAATACGAGACCATCGACGAGCAGCAGATCAAGGACATCATGCAGGGCAAGGCGCCGAAGCCGCCCGCCGACTGGGACGACTCGGTCGGCACGCCGCCGCCGAAACTGCCGGAAAGTGAGCCCGAGGGTGGTGGCCCGATCGGTTCGCCCGCCGGGCAACATTGAAGTCCGCCTGAAGGCCTGCAAAGCCCGCTGACCGCGGGCTTTGCTTTTTCTGCGGGCTCGATTCAACTAGCGGCGTGGATTCGAACGACATGCAGTGGCGATGTGGCGGACGGGCGCTCGATCTCTCGGTGCCATGCGTCATGGGCGTGCTCAATGTCACCCCCGATTCCTTTTCCGATGGCGGACGCTTCGCAACCCGCGAGACCGCCCTGCGACATGCGCGCCGCATGATCGACGAGGGTGCCGCGATCATCGACATCGGTGGCGAGTCGACGCGCCCCGGCGCGCAGCCCGCCGGGCTCTCGCTCGAGCTCGAGCGGGTGATCCCGGTGATCGAAACGCTGCGCCGCGAGTCGCCCGTGTTCATCTCCGTGGACACGAGCAAGCCGGAAGTCATGCGCGCGGCCGTCGAGGCGGGCGCGGACATCATCAACGATGTTCGCGCGCTGGCCGAGCCGGGCGCGCTCGAGGCGGCGGCCGCGTCCGGTGCCGGGCTGTGTCTCATGCACATGCAGGGCGAGCCACGCACCATGCAGGACTCGCCACACTACGAAGACGTGGTCGCGGAAGTGAGCGCCTTCCTGGCCGCGCGGATGCGCGCGTGTCGCGACGCCGGTGTCGAGCCCGCGCGGCTCGCGGTCGATCCCGGATTCGGCTTCGGCAAACTGGTCGCGCACAACCTGGCACTGCTCAGGCAGCTGGGGAGTCTCGGCGTGCTCGGCGCGCCGCTGGTCGTCGGCCTGTCGCGCAAGTCCATGCTCGCGAAGCTCACGGGCCGGCAGGTCGGGGATCGCCTGGCCGGCAGCGTCGCGCTCGCCGCCATTGCGGTTCTCAACGGAGCGCGTATCGTGCGCGCCCACGACGTGGCCGCCACCGTAGACGCCGTGCGCGTCGCGGCCGCCGTGGTCAACGGATACGCGGAGGGAGAGAGTTAGATGGGACGCAAGTATTTCGGTACGGACGGTGTCCGCGGCCGCGTCGGTGAGCATCCGCTGACCGTGGATTTCGCACTGCGCCTCGCGAGCGCCGCGGCGCGCGTGCTCGCACCGAACGGCGGCACGGTGCTGATCGGCAAGGACACGCGACTGTCCGGCTACATGTTCGAGGCGGCGCTCGAGGCGGGTTTCGTCGCCGCGGGCGTCAACGTGAGTCTCATCGGGCCCTTGCCGACGCCCGGCATTGCCTACCTGACGCGCAGGTTCCGCTGCGACTTCGGCATCGTCATCAGCGCGTCCCACAACCTCTACGACGACAATGGCATCAAGTTCTTCGACGCGCAGGGCGGCAAGCTTTCCGACGAAGTCGAGGAAGCCATCGAGGCGGAGCTGGAGAAGGGCGCGATCACGCGCTCGTCGGTGAATCTCGGCCGCGCGCAGCGCGTCGACAAGTCGCGCCGGCTGTACCAGAGTTTCTGTGCCGAGTCGCTGCCCAAGGGCGTGACGCTCGAGGGATTGAAGCTGGTGGTCGATTGCGCGAACGGCGCCGGCTACAAGGTCGTGCCGCGCACGCTCGCGGACCTGGGCGCCGAGATCATCCCGATCGGCTGCTCGCCGAACGGACGCAACATCAACGATGGCTGCGGATCGACGGCGCCCGGACTGCTGCAGCTCACCGTGCCGGGCGTGCGCGCCGCCGCGGGCATCGCACTCGACGGCGACGGCGACCGGCTGGTCATGGTCGACGGACTCGGCCGCATCATCGATGGCGACCAGCTCATCTACATCATCGCCTCGGCGCGCAAGCGTGCCGGCACGCTCAACGGTCCTGTCGTCGGGACGGTCATGAGCAACCTGGGGCTGGAGGTCGCCTTGCGCTCGCAGGGCATCGAGTTCCGGCGCGCGGCCGTGGGGGACCGCTACGTGCTCGGCATGCTGCGCGAGACGGGCGGCGAGGTCGGCGGCGAGACCTCGGGGCACATCCTGCTGCTCGACAAGACCACCACGGGCGATGCCCTGATGGCGGCCCTGCAGGTGCTCGCCGTGATGCGCGAGACCGGGCAGAGCCTGGCCGAGCTGGCCGCCGGCATGGCGCGTTTCCCGCAGACCATGATCAACGTGAAAGTGGCGCGCCGCTTCGATCCGAAGACCGTGCCGGAAGTCGAGGACACGGTGCAGAAGGTGACCTCGCGCCTGGGCGAGGAAGGGCGCGTGGTGCTGCGGCCGTCGGGAACGGAACCCGTGATCCGCGTCATGGTCGAGGCACGGGACGAGACCGACACGGTGCGCTGCGCCGAGGAAATCGCGGCCGTGGTGCGGCGCGTTGCGTCCTGAGGGGCGCGCCGCTATGATCGCGCCCCTTTTTTGAGCGGGTCCCCATGTCACGCCGCCAGATCATTGCAGGCAACTGGAAGATGCACGGTTCGCGCGCGGAGAACGCCGCGCTGGTCGATGCCATCGTGCACAAGCTGCCGAACGCCGCCGCGGACGTCTGGGTGTGCCCGCCGTTCCCGTACCTCGGTGACGTGGGTCGCGCGCTGGCCGGGTCCAGCATCAGCCTGGGTGCCCAGGATGTCTGCGCCGAAACCCAGGGCGCCTTCACGGGCGAGGTCTCGGCCGCGATGCTGCGCGACGTCGGTTGCGCCGGATCCATCGTCGGGCATTCCGAGCGCCGCGCGTTGTTTGGTGAATCCGATCAGCTGGTGGCGCGCAAGTTCGCCGCGCTGCTGGCGGCGGGGCTCACGCCCATCCTGTGCGTCGGCGAGCAGCTCGCCGAGCGCGAGTCGGGCCGCACCTTCGAAGTGGTCGACCGGCAGCTCGATGCCGTGCTGGACCTTTCCGGCGTGGCGGCGTTTTCGCGCGCGGTGATCGCCTACGAGCCCGTGTGGGCCATCGGTACGGGCAAGACGGCCTCGCCGCAGCAGGCCGAGGAAGTGCACGCCCACATCCGTGACCGGATCGCGGCCCGCGATGCTAAAATCGCGGCCCTCGTCCGCATCCAGTACGGCGGGAGCGTGAAGGCGGCGAACGCCGCCGAGCTCTTCTCGATGCCCAACGTGGACGGTGGTCTGATCGGCGGCGCATCGCTCAAGGCCGACGAATTCCTGTCCATCGTGGCCGCCGCGCGCGCCTGAAGCAGGTACACAAGATGTTGCGAACGATTCTTACAATTCTGCAGGTGATCTCGGCATTCGTGATCGTTGCCCTGGTGCTGCTGCAGCGAGGCAAGGGCGCCGACGCCGGCGCGGGCTTCGGCGCGGGCGCGTCCGGCACGGTGTTCGGCGCACGCGGCGCGACCACCGGGCTGTCGCGCATGACGGCGGTGTTCGCCGCGATCTTCATGATCAACAGCCTGTGTCTGACGTACCTGTTCCAGCGTGACGCACGCGCCGCGCCGCCTTCCCTGCTCGACAAGGTTCCTGTCAGCGATCCTGCACAGGCGCCGGCGGCCACGCCTGCGCCGGTCGATGCGGATGCCGTTCCGCTGCCCGCGAATCCGCCGGCGGAGCAGCCGCCCGCACAGTCGCCCTGACGTTTTTTCGCGCAACGCCGACGTGGTGGAATTGGTAGACACACTAGCTTGAGGGGCTAGCGGAGCGATCCGTGGGAGTTCGAGTCTCCCCGTCGGCACCATCACCTTCCTTATCCCTGTTACAATCGCGCCCGAATTTTTTTGGGGGGCGGTTGTCTCTCGTGCTCGAGAGGTTGCTGCCCTTTTTTACGCAGTACGACCAGACATGCTTGCGAATTACCTGCCGGTACTGATCTTCCTGACGGTGGCCACGGGCCTGGCACTGTTGCTCCTGAGCCTCGGCCTGATCATCGGACGACTGGGCGCCAGGGCACGCGGCGACGCGCAGAAGCTCTCACCGTACGAATGCGGCTTCGAGGCGTTCGAAGACAGCCGCATGAAATTCGACGTGCGTTACTACCTGGTCGCCATCCTGTTCATCATCTTCGATCTGGAAATCGCCTTCCTGTTTCCGTGGGCCGTGGTGCTCGACAGCATCGGCGTGTTCGGGCTGGTCGCCATGGGCATTTTCCTGTTCATCCTCGTGGTGGGCTTCATTTACGAGTGGAAGAAGGGAGCCCTCGAATGGGACTAGCAGACAACGCGGCGACCTCGAACGATCCGGTGGTCGAGGGTGGATTCGCGGAACGCGGCTTCCTGACGACGTCGGTCGACACGGTTTTCAACTGGGCGCGCACCGGCTCGCTTTGGCCGATGACCTTCGGGCTCGCCTGCTGCGCCGTCGAGATGATGCACGCCGGCGCGTCGCGCTACGACCTCGACCGCTTCGGCGTGGTGTTCCGGCCGAGCCCGCGCCAGTCGGACGTGATGATCGTTGCCGGCACGCTGGTCAACAAGATGGCGCCGGCGCTGCGCAAGGTGTACGACCAGATGCCCGAGCCGCGCTGGGTCATCAGCATGGGTTCGTGCGCGAACGGCGGCGGCTACTACCACTATTCGTACGCGGTGGTGCGCGGCTGCGATCGCATCGTGCCGGTGGACGTC
>DASTHJ010000242.1:0-4137 GCA_035718265.1 Steroidobacteraceae bacterium
GTCTTCCCCGGCGCGAGGTGCACCGGCTGGCCGATGGCGCCGGCTTCGATGCACAGCATCCGCTGCCAATCCTGCGGCGGCATGTCGCCCAGTTGCGCGGCCTTCGCCGGCCCCGGGTTCCACACCACCGTGTCGGTGAACCCCTGCTGCGTGATCCGTCGCTCCGTCGCGCCCTCCTGCAAGCGCAACACCGGCGGCGTCTGCAGGTACACGCGGTCGACTTCGCCCGCGATCTCCAGCGCGGCCGACGACTCGTGCCGCACCTGCAGCCCCGCCAGGTTGTCCTGGTAATCGCAGCCCTGCAGCCCGTGCAGGCGCGCGGCAGGAACATCCACCGCGAGATACGTATGCAGGGCCGCCGTGAAGTCGTACGCGCTGCGTCCGGTATTCGCGGCCTGCACTTCCAGCTCCAGCCACCCCGGTCCCATCCGCGCCACCAGCACCAGGGCGAACTCGTGCGGCCACGCCACCCGCAGCCGGGCCGAATCGATCTGGAAGCGCGCCTCGGCGACCTCGGCGCCGGAAAGCGGCGGGGCCACCAACACCCAGCGCGCCGTGCGCACGAAGCCGTGCTTGGGCAGAGGCCCGCGGTCCGCGAACTGCGGAAAGCACACCGGCGTGCCGCCGCGTGCCGACTTGCCGGCCGCCGGGCGCGACAGCGGGCTCAGGTAGATCTGCTCCCCCGCGCCCTGCGGCACCCAGGACAGCAGCTGTGCCCCATGCAGGCTGAAGAGCGCCTGGTCGCCCGCCGCGTTGTGCAGCGCGACCAGCAAGTCGCCCCGGCCCGCGATCGTCGTCATTCTCTGGAGCTGCTCAGCGCCGCCGCAGCACGTGGATGTATTCGTCGCCGACGGTCTGCTGCTCCACCAGCTCGTTGCCGGTCTGCCTGGAGAAGGCCTGGAAGTCGCGCAGCGAGCCGCCGTCGGTGGAGATCACGCGCAGCAGCTGCCCGCTCTGCATCTCGGTCAACGCCTTCTTCGCCTTCAGGATGGGCAGCGGGCAGTTGAGCCCGCGGGTGTCGATTTCCTTGTCGATCTGCATGCGTTCTCCTCAGGACGGGCGCGCCGGAGGCTCCATGTACTGCGGCTCGTGGCCGCGCGAGCGCAGCCAGTCGGCCAGGGCGTGGCCCGTGCCCGCGGGCCAGCAGCGGACCTGCTCGAAGGCGAACAGGCGGTAGTCCACCAGCTCCGGCGACAGCTTCACCTCGCCCTCGCATTCGGCATGGTAGGCGATGATCACCTGGTTCATCCGCTGGAAGTCGTAGACGCCGATGAGATCGAGCGAGCGGGCGCGCAGGTTCGTCTCCTCCGCGATCTCGCGCTCGATGCCCTCGCGCGGCGTCTCGCCCGCTTCCATGAAGCCCGTGATCAGGGCATACATCTTGTTGGTCCACGCCGCGTTGCGCGCAAGCAGGATGCGGCCCTGGTACTCGACGACGGCGGCCAGCACCGGCGTCGGGTTGTTCCAGTGCGTCCACTCGCAGGCCGGGCAGCGCAGGCGCTGCTTCTCGCCGCCGTCCTCCAGCTGCACGCGCCAGGCCAGCGGCGTGGCGCATTGCGGGCAGAAGCGGTACTCCCCGGTCGACACGAGCTCAGGCCGGGAAGACGCCGGTGGAGAGGTAGCGGTCGCCGCGGTCGCACACCACGAAGACGATGGTCGCGTTCTCCACCTGCTGCGCCACCTGCAGCGCAACCCAGCAGGCGCCGGCGGAGGAGATGCCGCCGAAGATGCCCTCCTCGCGGGCCAGCCGGCGCGCCATCTCCTCGGCCTCGTCCTGGCTCACCGAGACCTGCTCGTCGACGGCGCTGGGGTCGTAGATCTTCGGCAGGTATTCCTCGGGCCACTTGCGGATGCCGGGGATGCGCGAGCCTTCGGCCGGTTGCGCGCCGATGATGCGCACCGCCGGGTTGTTCTCCTTCAGGAAGCGCGACACGCCGGTGATGGTGCCGGTGGTGCCCATCGCCGAGACGAAGTGGGTGATGCGGCCGCCGGTCTGCTCCCACAGTTCGGGGCCGGTGGTCTCGTAGTGGATGCGCGGGTTGTCGGCGTTGGCGAACTGGTCGAGCACGCGGCCCTTGCCTTCGCGTTGCATGTTCTCGGCCAGGTCGCGCGCGTATTCCATGCCGCCGCTCTTGGGCGTGAGCACCAACTCGGCGCCGAAGGCTTTCATGCTCTGGGCCCGCTCGACGGAGAGGTCCTCCGGCATGATCAGCACCATGCGGTAGCCGCGGATGGCCGCGGCCATCGCGAGCGCGATGCCGGTGTTGCCGGAAGTCGCCTCGATCAGCGTGTCGCCGGGCTTGATCTCGCCGCGCTCCTCCGCGCGCTTGATCATGGAGAGGGCCGGACGGTCCTTCACCGAGCCGGCAGGGTTGTTGCCTTCGAGCTTGCCAAGAATGACGTTGCCGCGCGCTGCGTTCTCCTGTGCACCGATGCGCTGCAGCCGCACCAGCGGCGTGCGCCCGATCGCATCCTCGATCGTGAGGTAGTTCATGGCCTCACTGTGCCATAATTTCGCGCGCCTCTTTTCTCCCCTGCCGGAGTGGCGAAATCGGTAGACGCAGCAGACTCAAAATCTGCCGGTGGCAACACCGTGCCGGTTCGATTCCGGCCTCCGGCACCATCCACACCCCGCGCATCTCCTGTGTGCCGCCGCATCGCCGGCGGTTAACATGACGCGCCCTCACGCAGCACTCGCGCTCGTGCCTGCAACGCGGGATGGCGCTGCACCGCGCGCGTGCAAACGAGGCCAGATGTTCGGCCTCGGCACGCACTGTCGGGCAGCATCGTTCCTGCGCGGACTTACGGTCCAGTTGCATCGCGGCACGCTCGCGTGTGTGCACAACGCGCACGAGATGTGATGCCTTTACAAACGGCGCATCCGCATGTCTTATTGGTGATGGTCGGGAGCAAACGGGAGGCTCCTGCGCGTTTGCAAAGTGGGGGCAGGGAAATCAGCATCGTCATTTTCAGCACCGTGAGGGTTCGCACCCACACGGATCCGCGCGGCTCAATTAAAGTTGCGCGCTAGCTTCGCGAAGGGATATGGGAATCGTGAGTCTTCGACAGCTTTCCAGCTGCTTTCTTGCCGCCACCGTGCTCGCACTCGGCGGGTGCGCGGTGGTCACCGCGCCAGGATTCGATTTCGCCGATCCGGAGTTGCGCTCCAGCGTGACCCTCGGCACGAGCGAACCCGCCGATCCGAACGCGCCGCCGCAGGGCGTGATCACGCCGATCACGCCGGCGCTGGTGCAGGCGCAGCGACTGAGCCGCCCCACGGGCATCCCGGAGGAAGTAGCGCGCCTGTTCGCGGAGCCGCAGCCCTACACCATCGGGCCCAGCGACATCATCAGCGTCACGGTGTACGACCACCCCGAGCTGCAGCCGCTCGGTGGCGCCGTCATCTCGCAAAGCACGGATCCCACGGGCATCAGCGGCGCGCCCGGCTTCATCGTCGACAGCGAGGGCTACATCCTGTACCCGTATGCGCGCCGGGTGAAGGTCGGCGGCCTCACCGAGTCGCAGGCGGCGGAACTGATCGAGCAGCGCATCCGCCACGTCATCAAGGATCCGCAGGTCAGCGTGCGCATCGCTTCCTTCCGCAGCCGGCGCGCCTACGTCGACGGCGAGGTGCGCAGCCCCGGCACCCAGATCTTCACCGACGTGCCGATGACGCTCAGCGAAGCCATCAACCGCGCCGGCGGCATCACGGCCAACGGTGACCGCTCCTTCGTCACGCTCACGCGCGACAACGTGACCACCGTGGTCGACCTGATGCGCCTGCAGGAGCTCGGCGTCAACCCGAACCGCATCCTCCTGAAGTCGGGCGATCTCGTCACCGTGCGCAACCGCGAGGACAACAAGGTGTTCGTCCTGGGCGAGATCACGCGTCCCTCCGCACTGCTCATGCGCAACGGGCGGCTCACGCTCAACGAAGCGCTGGGCGATGTGGGTGGCCCGAACCTGAGCACCTCCGACCCCGGGCAGATCTACGTGATCCGCAACGTGGGGCAGGAGACGCCCGCGTTGTTCCATCTCGACGCAAGCAGCCCCAGCGCGCTCGCCCTGGCCGACAGCTTCTACCTGCAGCCGCGTGACGTGGTGTATGTGGACTCGGTCCCCCTGGTGCAGTGGAAC
>DASTHJ010000243.1:0-2382 GCA_035718265.1 Steroidobacteraceae bacterium
CGCCGCGCGCTGCCCTACGTCGCCGCCGAGAACATCATCCTCGCCCCCGATTGCGGCATGAAATACCTGCCGCGCGAGTCCGCCTTCGGAAAACTCAAAGCCATGGTCGCCGGCGCCGCGATCATGCGCGCAGAACTGTCGCGCGCCGCCTAGGAGTGTCACATGCAGCTTGCGAAGAAGTTGTCGACGCTGGGACTCATCGGAAGCGCCGTCGCGGCCGCCATCGCCTCGATTCCGGCGCAGGCGCAAACTCCGGCCGCGACCGGCACCGAGGAGATCGACGAGGTACTGGTCACGGCCCGCCGGCGCAGCGAGACGTTCAGGGACGTGCCGATGTCGGTGAACGTGTTCACGAAGGAGCAGATCGAATCCGCGGGCATCGAGAAGCCCGCCGACTTCATCGCGCGCGTACCCAACATGACACTGGTCGAGACGCAGAACGCCGGCAATTCGTTCGTCGTCATCCGCGGCATCTCGCAGGCGCGCAACAGCGAGCCTTCGGTGGCCGTGCTGGTCGACGGCGTGCTGGAGACCAACCCGGCGGAATTCAGCCAGGAGCTGTTCGACATCGAGCAGATCGAAGTGCTGAAGGGCCCGCAGGGCGCGGTCTACGGACGCAACGCCATCGGTGGCGCCATCATCGTCCGCACGGCCGATCCCGGCGACGAGTTCGCCGGGCGCGTGAAGCTCGGCTACGGCAACGGTTCCTCGATCCGCGCGCAGGCCGGCATCAGCGGGCCGATCGGCGAGACGTTCAAGTACCGCGCCAGCGTCAACTACTACGACACCGACGGCTTCCTGCCAAGCACGTTCCTCGGTGGCAAGGCGGACCCGGTGCAGAACCTCTCCGGGCGCCTGCGCCTGACCTTCGAACCCAACGAGACTTTCTCGGGCGACGTGCGGTTGTCCTACGACGATCTCGACACGCGCGGTTTCTATTTCGTGGTTCCGCGCGCCGACGAATCGAATCCATTCAGCATCGTTTCGGATGCCAACGAGGTCACCAGTCCCATCCAGGTCGATGATGCCGGCATCGACGATCGCGACCTGTTCACCGCCGCGGTGCGCCTCAACTTCAACCTCGGCGGCGGCACGCTGAGCTCCGTCAGCGCGTACAACTCCACCGAGGAGATCATCACGGGCGATGCCTTCGATTTTCGTCCGGCGCCGAACTCGATCTTCAATGCGCTGCTCGGCTTCGACCTGAACCAGAGCCAGTTCCTGGACCTATCCTCGTGGAGCCAGGAATTGCGCTTCTCCTCCTCGGATGAGGGCCGCCTGCGCTGGATCTTCGGCGGGTACTTCGTGCACACGGATCGTTTCATCTCCACCGGCAACATGGTCCACGACGGCAGCGGCGTGTTCCCGGTCTACCGGCATCCACGGCTCTCGGGCAACAATCCCACGGCGACGTTCCTCGCCGACAGCCAGGACAACGACGCCTGGGCCGTGTTCGGCGACGTGATCTTCGAGATCAATGACAAGACCGAGCTGGACGTCGCGGTGCGCTATGACGAGGACAAGCGCGAGAACACGACCGAGACGCCCGACGTATTCCTGCCGGGCGGCTCCACCAGCTTCGAGGGTGAAGTACGCACGCATACCTGGAGCGAGACGCAGCCCAAGTTCACGCTGCGCTACAAGCCCACCAACGACATCACGCTGTACGGTGGCTGGAGCCGCGGCTTCCGCAGCGGCGGCTTCAACCAGTCCGGCGTCGGCGCCGTGGCGGACGCCAACGCCATCGCGGGCGTCAATGACCTGTTCGAAGCGGAGATCGCGGATACCTGGGAGGTCGGCTTCAAGGGCCAGTTTTTCGACCGGCGCCTCAATACCGCGCTCAGCCTGTACTCCACCGAGTCCACGAACGGCTATTTCTTCGTGTTCCTGGCCGCCAACTCCACGCAGAACCTCGGCAACCTCGACGCCGACTACAAGGGCGCGGAGTTCGAGATCAGCGGCAAGGTCACGGACAACTTCGAGTTGTTCGCCAGCGTGGGCTACACCGACGGCGAGATCACCGGCATGGAGGACCCGAGCGTGAAGGGCAACAAGCCGCCGCTCGCGCCCGACGTGACCTACAACCTCGGCGCCCAATGGAAGCAGCCCGTGGGCAACGACCTGTCGCTGGCGCTGCGCGCCGACTACCAGCACATCGGCCGGACCTACTGGGAGCCGTACAATACGACCTCGCGCGATCCGGTCGACCTCGTCGACCTGCGGCTCGGCCTGGAAGGCGGGAAGTGGGCCGTCACGGCCTGGTCGAAGAACCTCACCGACGAGAAATACAACGCCGAGTTCTCGCCGGGCGGATTCCTGTTCCGCGCGCTGCCGCGGCGCTACGGCGTGGAATTCACCTACGATTTCTGAACGGAGTAGATA
>DASTHJ010000244.1:0-9678 GCA_035718265.1 Steroidobacteraceae bacterium
AAGTAGCCGAGCCCGCTGGCGCGCGCGCCATGATCGCTGTCCAGCCAGGCGTGGCCATCGGCGGTGCGCTTGCGGATGCGGAAGGAATCGGCGCTGGGCTGGAACAAGGTCCAGTCGCCGAAGGCCGGTACGTATTGCAGCCGTTCCTGCACCACGGGCGCGATCGCCGGCACGGCCCGTCCCACGACCTGTGCGCGGCGCGCGGCCGCGCCGGGATCGCGTCGCAGCCCGGTGAGCCCGCGCACCGCTTCACCGAACACGCCGTCATCGTCGCCGACGAAGCGCACGTGGCGGTCGTACAGCGGCGCGTGCACGGGCGTATCGAAACGCAACCCGAGACCGCGGATGAAGTCGCGATGTTCGTCGCCGTCGAAGACGATGGTGTGCAGGACGCGCACCGCTTCGCTGCCGGCATAGAAATAGAAGCGCAGCGTGAACGGCAACCAGCGCCGCTCGCCGCGCGCGTGCCTGCCTTCCACTTTCACGACGGCACGCACGGGCCCGCGCTGCTCGACCGTGACCTTTTCCACGACGCTTGCGAAGTTCCGCTGCGTGAGCTCGGCGTCACCGCTGTCGGTCGCGCGATCATGGCAGAGCAGCACGAGCCTGCCGGCACGCAGTGCCTCGCGATCGCCGCGCCGGATCGATTCGACGACCTGCGCGCCCGTGCGTGCGAAACGGCAGTTGATGACGCCGGTGTCGACTTCAACGGCGGAATCGCTCTCCCGCACGGACATGGCGACTGGAACTTGCGGCGCGCCCCGTCGGGCGACCACCTCGAAGGGGCCAGCACCCACCTGCACACCCGGCGGCATGGCATGCGCCGACCACTTGAGTGAACCGTCCGGCCAGAATGCCAGCGGCCAGGATTGCAGCGGGATGAACGTTCGTTCCGAGGTTCGCAGCGCAAAAGTCTTCGCAGATTTCAGCTTGCCGCGCGGCCATGGCGTGCCCCAGGTAACGCCGGCCCCGGAGGATGGGGGACGACCGTCGAGCCACCGCACCCAGTTGCCGGGTGCCGGATTCGACGCGGACGGCAAGGGCGAAGAACCGGGGGTGGCTTGGGCGGTGCTGGCCAGGATGGCCGCCGTGGTGCTGCCGGACAGAAAATCGCGACGGGAAATCCGATGCCTCATGACGGTCACCCTGACTGGAGGTGCGCGATTGTGATCGAGATCGATGGTTCACGCGCGCGCCCAGGAGCGGACGGATCCGACCCATTGATATGTCAAATGGCACGTAAGGGCTTTTGACAACGCCGTGGGGGACCGCGAGGCGCGTCACGTCGGGTACGGCTGGATTCTGTAACCCTGCGCGTCGAGGAATCTTCTCGAGAATTTCAGGGAATGGATCCACGCCCCGCCACATTGGCCTCTGCTTCGATCGAAACGGGCCAGACCACCATCCGTGCGTCTGTGCTCAACGAGCAGGTCATCGAGGTCGCCCCGGGCTGGGTTGCAAGCCTCGAGCAGGCACTGCCGCACGCGCGCTATCGCGCGATCGCACTGTACGACGCGCGCGGCGAAGTCCTGCACTGCACCTCGACGGATTTCGGCATCGAGTTCCGCCAGGCGCTGAACGACGCGCTCGACGCCTTCGTGCTCGGCGCGGCGCGTGAATCCCGCTTCCTGCGCGGCGAGGGCACGCGCACGGCGGTCATGCTGGCGCTGCGCGACCTGCATTCCGCCTTGCAGGGCGTGTGCCTGCTCGTGGTGGAAGACACACCGCCCGAGGACGAAGACCCGGCCGCGCGTTTCCTCACGCCGGCCGTGCAGACCATCCTCACCGACATCGCCTCGGAAATCGCGCAGACCCTGCACGCGATGCCGCAGCAGCGGCCGCAGAAGCCCAAGCCGCCAGTGCCGCTGCCGCTCGAAGCCGTGTACGCGCAG
The DNA here is from genome assembly GCA_035718265.1 of Steroidobacteraceae bacterium. Lineage (GTDB taxonomy): Bacteria > Pseudomonadota > Gammaproteobacteria > Steroidobacterales > Steroidobacteraceae > CADEED01. Next base: position 1,893 of record DASTHJ010000244.1, read on the forward strand.
ATCCGTGAACAGGAAGTCGTGCTGCGCGTGCAGCAGCTCGTGCGCCTGCGCAAGGCGGAAGGCATCCGCCGCTTCGAAGTGCTGTTGCGTCACATGGTGGACGGCGTGGAGCAGTCGCCCGAGCGCGTCATGCAGACGGCCGCGAATCATGGCCTCGCCTCGATGATCGATCGACGCGTCGTCGGCGAGCTGATCGGCTGGTTGCACCGGAATCCTTCGGTGTGGAAGCGCGAGCCACCGGCATTTTCGGTCAACCTGTCCGACTCGGCGGTGATCGAGCCGCACTTCATCAATTTCGTGGAGAGCTGCATGCAGAAGGCGCAGCTGCCGCCCGGCCTGATCGGCGTGGAGTTCTCCGAGCGGGTCTGCCAGACGCATCCGAACCAGGTCGTGCCGGCGCTCGACGTGTTCGCGCGCTGCGGCGTGCCCGTGGCCATCGACGACTTCAACGTGGTGGGCGCGGGCATGCCCATCCTGGACCATCCGGCCGTGCGCCTGATCAAGCTCGACGCCGAGCTCACCACGCATGCGCTCGAGCATCGACTCACGCAGGCGCGCGTCGTCGGGCTGGTGCAGACCGCCAAGGTCATGGGGTTGCAGACCGTCGCCAAGCGCGTCGCGGGCGGTGACCAGAGCAACTGGCTGACCGCGCTCGGGGTCGATTTCGTGCAGAGCTTCGAGCTGTCGCCGCCGGTGGCGCTCGACACGCTGCTGCCGCCGCAGGCCGCGCAAGCCGGCTGACGAGCGGAACGAATCCGCCGCGGCCCTGTCCGAAGCGGATGATCAAACTACCCAGCGCGGCGGTGGCCGCACTGTCCCTGCTCGGATCCGGCCAGGTAGCGGCGCAGGAAGACATGGAAACCGTGCTGGTCACCGGCGAACAGCCCGGGCCGGGCTTGTGGAAGGTTTCGCGCGACGGCCACGTGATGTGGGTGCTCGGCAGCGTCGGCGCGGTACCTGACACGTTCGTGTGGCGGACCCACGAGGTCGAGGCACGGATCGCCGAATCACAGGAAGTCCTGTTTCCCGGCTGGCCGCGCGTCGATCTCGACGTCGGTGTGTTCGAGGCGCTGACGCTGGTGCCGGCGGTGTTCAAGGCGGCGAAGAACCCCGATGGCGCGACGCTGAAGGACGTGCTCAGTCCTGGCGACTACGCAACGTGGCTGCGGCTCCGGCAGAAGTACCTCGGCGATGACGATGACCTCGAGAGATACCGCCCGATGGTCGCCGAGGAAAAGCTGAACAACGCCATCGGCAAGAAGGCCATGAAAGGGCTGCGCATGACGGCGGTCGACGCCGTGATCCGCAAGCTCGCGAAGCAGCACAAGGTGAGGATCCACCAGCTGCCTTCAGTGGTGCGGAAGATAGAGGTCGAAAAGCCGCGCGCGATCCTGAAAGCGGCGAAAAAGCTCGACCTGGCGGAAGGCGAGTGCGTGGGACGGAATTTCGTCCGGCTCGAAAAGGCCGATGCGAAAGGGCTGCTGGCATTCGACGTGGCTTCGATCAATGCATGGGCCACCGGCGACCTGGATGCAATGCGCGCGCAGGCACAAGCCGTGAGCGACCCCGACCTGGCGCGCGAGGACTGCACGACGGCCGCGCTGGACGCCGTGCTGGAGAGTCATTCGGCGGAAGCGTACGGTGAGGCGCGCCGCGGCGTGGATCTCATCAAACAGCAGGCCGACCTGCAGGCGCAGGCCAGCGCCGAGGCGGAGCGCAACTGGGTGGAGGCGGCCGAGAAGGCGCTCGCCGACAACACGTCGACGTTTGCGGTCCTGCCCATGAGCCTCGTGACAAACGAGTGGGTTTACCTGGGCAAGCTGAAGAGGAAGGGTTACCGGATCGAAGCCCCGAATGAGCGCGGCTCGCCTTCCGGAACGGAAAACGCCGGCCCATCCTTGCAGGGGAGGCCGGCGTCCGGGTAGTCAGGAAAGCAGCAGACTCAGCGAGCCGTATAGGCGTCCATCATCAGGCCGGTGCCACCACGCGAGACATGGGCCACCACCGCGGTGCGGCGATGCAGCTTGGTCACGGCGCCGAGATTGATGGCGAACGCCAGCTCGACCTGCTGGCCCTTGCGCAATCCGAGATTGGTGGTTTCGACGAACACACCGGTCGCGGAGAGATTGATCGCGCGGCAAAGTTTCTTACGTCCCGAAGGCGTCGTGATGTACACCGTGGTGCGCGCCCGATGCCTGGTATGCAATCTGCGCTCCACCGACTGGATCCCCGCTGTTGTCGTTTTACTCATCAGGCTCTCCTGAGAGGATTATTGCCCTGCGAGACGGGCGATTGAACGGAACTGAACTTAATGGAGTTCGCGAAAAATTTCACGTCCCGGGTTTACGACGATGCGGCGATGGCGTCTGCCACCCGCAGCCTGATGAACACCGGGCAATGATCCGACAATTTGCGGCGCAGGGCATCGCGGGGTCGGTAAAGCGCACGCCCGAATGAGTTTTCCACCAGGCCGCGGGCCATGCGGCGGCCCAACACGATGTAATCGATGTAGCCGGAAAAGGTCTGCTGCGGCATGCAGTTTTGGAATGCCTGCCCCTCGGCGGTATTGACGAGGTCGGCATCCGGTGGGTCCTGGTCGTCGATTTCCCCCCACAGCGATGCCCCGGGCGGCTCGCGGCGCAAATCCCGGTTGAAATCCCCGAGCACGGCGAACGGCCTGTGTTCCCGCGCCTGCTGGTCGATCCACCGTTCCAGCGCGGGCACCTGGCGCGCGAGCTCCGTGCAGCTCGGCCTCGTCGCGGTCAACGGATCGCGCGCGCAGCCTGACTTGAGGTGCACGGACAGCAGCCGCATCTCGCGTACGGTCCCCGGAAACAGCCGCAGCTCCACGCCGCGTCGCACGTCATCCTGCAGGGAAAGCGGCTCGAGATCGGGCCCACAGGAGAACGGCAGTCCACGGCGGATCGCGAAGCCATTGTTCTGTACCGCGATGCGCCCCGAGAAACAGAACTCGTGATCGGGAAACAGCAGGCGCGCGGCATCGGCGCCATCGACTTCCTGCAGCGCGATCACGTCCGCGTCGAGCTCACGCGCATGGCGGTGCAGCGCGGCGATGTCTTCGCCGCTGCGCGCCAGGTGGTTGGCGACGTCGCACGGGATTGCCCGGCGCGCGCCGTCGCGCGGTGTGTCCGGCGGGGTGCACGCCGGCGCGAGTGCGCGCAGCGTCTCGGGCTTCATGAACCACTCGAGATTCCAGGTCGCGAGCTTGAGCTCGGACGGGGCCGGTTGGCCGCAGGCCGCGGTGATTGGAAAGCTCAGGGCAAAAAAAATGGCGCGCAGCTCCATGCGCGCCACTATCTCATGCGACGATTACTTCCAGCAGAATTCCGGCGACTTTGTTCCGGTAACTCCGCGCACGCCGCGTTCGGTGATGGTCAGCTTGGCGCAATCCTTGTCGTCGTTCTGGCCGACGAGCGGCGTGGCCGTGGCGGTGTAGCTTTGACCGCCGCCGCCGAGGGCGACCGTGATCTGGTACTTGCCCGTCTCGCTGGTCCCGGGCAGCCCGAGCCCCGGAGTCGCCGCGGTGCTGGGCGTCGTGACCTTGTCGGTGTAGCTGTTGTTCTGCAGATAGAACTTTTCCTGCGCGGTCTGCAGCTGCAGCAGCGCGATCTTGCCTTCGGATCTCTGCGCGCGGATCAGGTACTTGCGGTACGTGGGCAGCGCGATCGAGGCGATGATGGCCATCACGACGACGACCGTCATCAGTTCGACCAGGGTCACACCCCGCATCCGCGCCCGAGTGGATCTATGCATGCACATCACTTGAGCTCCCAGTATGAACGGACGGCGTCATTGATCTTCACGCAGTGATTGAGAATCTGCGCGCCCACCTGGCAGATGCCCATGCCATTGTCGGCTGACTTGTCCGGATTGCTCAGGATGGCCAACGCGGGGGCGATACCCTTCTGCTTGAGCTCAGTGTACCGGTCCTTGGCGGTCAGGTCCGTGGTGCTGCCGTCGCTCCAGTTCACGAATGGCGCGGCATTCGTCGCATAGACGCCATACAGGCGGTTGAGCGAACGCGCCAGGCAGGGGTCTTTCGGGTCGGCCGCCATCGGCGTGAACGTGGGGAAGAAGATCACGCCACCCGCGGTCGTCGCCTCGGCGAGTACCTTCTCGCCCGCCCAGTCCGGAGAGTTGAGCATCAACTTCCAGCCCAGCTTCGAATCGTCCACCTTGGCAGTCACGTCGGTGGTCACGTCGACCAGCGCTTCATCCGAATCGAGGATGACCGTGGCGTCGTCGTAGGACTTCTGCGTGCGCTTCTGGAACGGCTGGTAGTCGCGGATCGAGTAGAAGCGGTCATGGACCTTGTTGCTCAACGGGTGGCCGCGATAACCACTGCCCAGCGCGATGTTCATGAACGGGTGCGAGCCGCGCATCGTGAACGGCGCGACATCGGGCGCATAGTAGAACTTGCGGTTGTTCTCCGCGGTCGGCGTCGCGACGCCCTTGTTGCCGAGGCTGGCGATGACGCCACCGGTGACGAGCGAGCCGACGTCGTTCTTGTTCCAGATGTCGAAGCGCCACACCTGTCCGCCCATGTCGGCCGCGTACATGCGATCCGCGAAGCGGTCGCCGTCGGTGTCGAGCACGGTGATGTTGCCCGGGAACGAGTGCGTCATCTTCGAGTTGACGAAATTCAACCCGTCGCCGGAGCTGCCGGCGCGCCACAGCAGCGCGCCGGATTCCAGGTCCACCATGAAGATCTCGTTGCCGACGGTGTCGTTCGAGAACGCGAACGGATCGGGCTCGTTGTCATTGTTGGTGTCGTAGCCGCCGCCGAAGATCAGCACGAATTTCTGCGCGTTCTGGCCGGCGCCGGTCGCGCCGATCTGCACGCGCGCGATCTGCGGCGTCGACCAGGTCTTGCCGAGCTTGTTGAAGCCCGTCACGGTGTTGTCGATCTTCCAGAGGAACTTCGGCGTGTTGATCAGCGTGACATCGAGCGCGTAGTACGCCGAGCCGCCACGACCGGTGCCGAAAAAGATGTATGCCTTGTCGCCGTCGGCCGGTTCGACCACGCCGTCCTGGTCCACGTCGTACTTGAAGACGCGCACGTCCCCGTCGAGCCCGTAGTCGCGGGCGGCCAGGGGACCGTCGTTGTAGAGATTGCCCTGGCGGGGCAGGAAGTCCCTGGGAATGAACGCCCAACGCTCGGTGGTTTCCTTCACGGCCACCGATTCGCTGGTACCGACGCTTGCCATGTCGAAGGCGTGCAACACGCCGTCGTTGGTGGGCACGAACACCGTTCCTTCCGGACTGTCTTCCGTGCCGCCGTGCACGAGGATCGCAGGACGCGCGTGCATGGGATCGCCCATGTGGAAGTGATTTTCGTCCCTGTTGTCGTCCTTGTCCTCGTCGCGCACGTCCTGGCCACGCGCGTAGTTGATCGCCCGGGCGCGCTCGACGTCGCCGGTCACACCGACCATCACGTCGGTGATGTCCGCGTTGTCGACGCTGAATGCGTTGGCCGCATTCGTCAGGTCCTTGTTGGTGCCCAGGTAGGTGTACATCTTGCGGGAGCCATGCGCCGGCAGCGAATGCGCCGCGCCGCCGTCGGCTGCCACCGGGCCGTCCTGCACGCCCTTGGAATTCAGGGCCTGCGATCCCTTGGCGAAGAAGCCAGTGTCCGGATCGATCGCCGGTGCGATGGTGCCGGCGCCCCAGATGTCGTTCTTGTAGATGCGATATTTCTTGAGATTGCCCGGCCAGTGCCGGTTCTTCGAGGGCGAAAACACCGAGATGAAGAGCTCGTTCAGGTTCTGCGAGCGGTTGAACGCGTTCACCGAGACCGCCGGTGCCACGAACGTGGTATCGGCAGCCTCCTGCACTTTCAGGAAGATCTCCTCGAGCGTGCTGGTGAGGCCGGCCGCGTCGGATTGCGTGTACGCCTGGCCGCCGCCGGCTTTCGCCACGGCATCCAGGTAATCCTTGCTGGCCTTGATCGAGCTGCCGAAACCGATGATGTAGGTGATGACCTTCTGGTCACCCACGACGTCGGTACGCAGATCCGTCTCGTACATGTATTTGGTCAGGGTCTCGAAGCAGCGGCCTGAAGTCGGCCAGTTCTTGTCCGGAGTCGGGATCTGCGCGGGGCACGTCTCGCCGGTGAGTTTCTCGATCGCCTCGTCGGCGTCGTTGTCCTCGGTGGGCAGACCGTCGGTCAGGTAGACGATGTAGGTCGTCTGGCAGCTGTAATCCATCGGCCCGTCGTAAGTGGTGCTTTCCTCGGTTTTCGGGCTCTTCGACTCCTTGACGCTGGGCTTGACCGCGTACACAGGCACGTTGAAGCAGAAGAATCCGCAAACCTTTTCGTAATGATCGACGACCACGGAATCGTCACCGAACGTGACGCTCTTGTTCGCCAGGTACGAGTAGGCCTCGTACATCGTCTCGGAGAGCGGCGTGTTGCCGTCGGGCGTGAGGCTGTTGACGATGTTGGTCATCGCCGTGCGCGAGTCGTCGGTCAGTTCGCTGACCGGGTACAGCACCATGCCGCCCTCGGCATCGGCGCTGTAGCGCATGAGGCCGAGATTCACGCCGTTCAAGTCCCTGATGAGATTCGTGGCGACGCTCTGCACGATGTCCAGGCGGGACTTCTCCACACCGGCGTCCGTCGAGTTGTACCAGTTGATGTAGTTGCCGCTGAACATCGAGACGCGCTGGACATTGGTCCAGCTGACCAGGTTCTTGGTGCCACTGGACCAGAAATTCGCGTCCGTGGTGCCGGTGCCGTTCCTGGCCTTCTTGTCCTCGGCGCCGGCCGCCGTGGTGCCGGGAAGGTCGCCATGTTTCGTGTCATCGGACTGGCATTCGAGCTTCCAGTCCTTGCCGGCCACGGCATTGCCCCAGAAATACGGATTGCCGCTCTTGTTCAGCATCTGCGTGCGGCCGTTCCACCAGCCATTGGTCGCCATGCCGGTCGCCGCCGCGCGGCAGCGATTGTTGTCGACGCTCACCCACTTGGTGTTGTCAGCATCGCAGCTCGGCGGCTCGGCATTGCCGGAATTTTCCGCGCGCCAGTAGACCTTGCCCGTATCGCAACTGCCGTCATAGGTCTTGCTCGGGTCGTAGACGTTTTCGACTTCGGTCGACATGGAGCCCGAGGTGTCGATGATGAACAGCACGTTCGGCCGCACGCCGGTGGCCAGGAACGTGGAGTTCGTGAAAACTTCCGAATCGTCGGCCCGGACAGGCGCGGCAAGCACGGCGACCATGCCAACCAGGACGGAACTGATGGTTGAGAGACGCTTCATGGCTTGGGTCCTCTGACTACCGCGCACTTGCCGCGATCGCCGCGGACAACCTGATGCGCGTGACGACATTCTTTCCGACCGGAGTCACGACGAGCACCGGCGACTTGGGGTATGCGGCCACCACCGACTTGAACTCGCCGTAGGTGACCTCGTACTTGCCGATGTAGAAACGTGCATCGGCGCCGAGAGTCATGGACTGGCGTTGGCAGGCCGTGCATCCCTGGATGGACAGCGTGCCATTGGTGCTCGAGGGCAGCGTGAGCATCGAGGCGATGATCTCGTGACCCACCTCGGTGATCGTGTGCAGGGGGCGCGCACCCGCCGGAACGGCGAGTACGAGCAGGGCTGCCATCGCGTGGAGAATTCTGCGTTTCATGATGGTCTCCGATGACTTCACGCGTTTACAACGGCGCGAAGGATTGCTGTCCGCCGGTGTCGTTGACGACGTATGCGCCCACTTCGAGCGTGGCGCTGGCATTGCGCGCCGAGGCGCCACGGCTGAGCAC
>DASTHJ010000245.1:0-2404 GCA_035718265.1 Steroidobacteraceae bacterium
GGTCCGCAATCCCATCTATTCGACCGGCGCGGGCCTGCTGCTGTACGCGCGCGACAACGCGCTCGCCGGCAACCGCGGCCGCTCGATCGCCGGCAACGCGCGCAGCATGGCCGAGCGCATGAAGAACTGGTTTCAGGGGAACTTCTGACGCGGGTCATGCCGCGCACAGGTCCCGGTCTTGGGGAAGAGTGAAATACGAAGCTGACAGCCTCGTCTAACTAGTGAAGGAGCGACACAAATGTTCGAACTGATGGATGCTTACAGCCAGAACGCTGTAATCAAGGTGATCGGGGTGGGTGGCGGCGGCGGCAACGCGGTCGCGCACATGGTCACGAGCGGCATCGAGGGCGTGGAGTTCATGTGCATCAACACCGATGCGCAGGCGCTCAAGCACTCCAAGGTCAAGACCAGCCTGCAGATCGGCTGCAACATCACCAAGGGCCTGGGCGCCGGCGCCGACCCGGAAGTGGGCCGCCAGGCGGCGATGGAGGATCGCGACCGCATCATCGAGATGATCGAAGGGTGCGACATGCTGTTCATCACCGCCGGCATGGGCGGCGGCACCGGCACGGGCGCGGCGCCGGTGGTGGCGCAGGTCGCCAAGGAGCTCGGCATCCTGACGGTCGCCGTGGTCACGCGGCCGTTCGAGATGGAAGGCGGCAAGCGCACGCTGGTCGCGAATCACGGTCTCGCCGAACTCGGCAAGTACGTCGACTCGTTGATCACCATCCCGAACCAGAAACTTCTGACGGTGCTCGGCGCGAAGACGACCTTGCTGGACGCCTTCAAGAGCGCGAACCACGTGCTGCAGGGCGCGGTGCAGGGCATCGCCGAGCTGATCACGCGTCCGGGCCTCATCAACGTGGATTTCGCCGACGTGCGCACGGTGATGAGCGAGACCGGCATGGCGATGATGGGATCCGGCGTGGCGCGCGGCGAACAACGCGCCAAGGAGGCCGCGGAGATGGCGGTTTCCTCGCCGTTGCTCGAGGACATCAACCTCTCAGGTGCGCACGGCATCCTCGTGAACGTCACGGCGGGTATGGACCTGTCGATCGGCGAGTTCCAGGAAGTGGGCGGCATCGTCAAGCAGTTCGCCTCCGACGACGCCACCGTGGTGGTGGGAACCGTGATCGATCCGGAGCTGTCCGAGGAGATGCGCGTCACCGTGGTGGCCACCGGACTGGGACGTCCCGAGGTCGCCGTCACGGGCCGCTCACCCTACGGTCGCGACGTCCCCACGTTGTCGAAAGCCGCTCCCCCGGCCGCCCAGGCCCAGGAACCGCCCATGCGGGTCGTGCCGCGCCGGCCGCTGACGGCGGCGGATTACGCCGCGCTCGACAAGCCGGCGGTGCAGCGGCAAAGGGCGGTGGGCGACGGCCTGCATTCCCCCGTCGAAAGCGAGGACGTGCTGGACATCCCGGCCTTCCTGCGGCGCCAGGCGGACTGATTACGCCGGGTCGACGTGACCCGGTCGGAGGACGAGGCAAGGCAACTGTGTTACGGTAGCGCCCCTTTTTGTGGGCACGGTGCGTCCCGGCAGGCCCCCGGCCCGGCGAGACGCTAACGCTCCCCGATGCCCGCCCCTGTTCCCGAGGGAAGGGAGGCGGCGCTACCCGTGACCGGTACCTTCCTGATGTCAGGAAGGGCGGCACCGGGAGACTGGTCAATGCTCGGACAACGCACGCTGAAAAATTCCATCCGCGCCCAGGGTGTTGGCCTGCACACCGGACAGAAGGTGTTGATGACGCTCCGGCCCGCGGCAGCCGACACCGGCATCGTCTTCCGGCGCACCGACCTCGATCCGCCCGCCGAGGTGCGCGCCTATGCCGAGAACGTCGGCGACACGCAGCTCGGCACCACGCTGATCAACGGCAAGGCGCGGGTCTCCACGGTGGAGCACCTGCTGTCTGCGTTCGCCGGCCTCGGCATCGACAATGCGCACGTCGAAGTGAGCGCTCCCGAGGTGCCCATCATGGACGGCAGCGCCGGACCGTTCGTGTTCCTGCTGCAGTCGGCCGGGTTCGAGGAGCTGCGCGCGCCGAAGAAGTTCGTGCGCATCAAGCAGCGCGTGCGCGTCGAGGAAGGCGACAAGTGGGCCGAGTTCAAGCCGTTCGACGGCTTCAAGGTCAACTTCGAGATCGAATTCAACCATCCGCTGTTCAAGCGGCGCTCGCAGAAGGCGTCGATGGATTTCTCCACGACGTCGTTCCTCAAGGAAGTCTCGCGCGCCCGCACCTTCGGCTTCATGCGCGACCTGGAGATGATGCGCGCGCGCAATCTGGCGCTCGGCGGCAATCTCGACAATGCCATCGTGCTCGACGATTTCCGCGTGCTGAACGAGGACGGCCTGCGCTACGAAGACGAGTTCGTGAAGCACAAGATCCTCGACGCGATCGGTGAC
>DASTHJ010000246.1:0-7248 GCA_035718265.1 Steroidobacteraceae bacterium
GTCCGGCATGCCGAGCGTCTCCAGCAGCAGCGCGTAGGCCGCGATGTGCACGGTCTCCATGTTGGCGAAGGCCGCCAGCATCATCTTGATCTCGGTGGGGCGGAACACGCGCGCGTAGCGCTCCATGTAGTTGTCCTGCACCTCGACGTCGGACTGCGTGAAGAAGCGGAACACCTGCGTGAGCAGGTTGCGCTCGGCGTCGGTCAGGCGCGAGTTCCAGTCCTTGCAGTCCTCGCCGAGCGGGATCTCCTCCGGCATCCAGTGGATCTGCTGCTGGCGGCGCCAGTACTCGATGGCCCAGGGGTAGCGGAACGGCTTGTACGACTTCGAGGGGGTGAGGAGGCCGGGCTTGCTGATGAGGTCGATTTGTCGGGTCATGGGAGGTGCCGGGTGAGAAAAGTGGGGATTGAGTCTGGAATTCGTGCCGGGTGGAGACAGCGGGTCAATCCCCACTTTTCTCACCCGGCACCTCTTGCTCGTCATTGGCAGGCGAGACACTCGTCGTACTTGTTCTCGTCGGTGGCCAGGGACTTGGTCGGCCAGGCGCGGGTGTTGTCGGCCTCGACGCCGGCAAAGCCCGCGCGCTGCACGCTCTTCGAGCGGCAGTAGTACAGCGACTTCACGCCGCGCTCCCAGGCGGTCCAGTGCAGCATCAGCAGGTCCCATTTGTGGATGTCGCTGCGCAGGTAGAGGTTCACCGACTGGCCCTGGCAGATGAGCGGCGCACGATCGGCCGCCAGCTCCACGACCCAGCGCTGGTCGATCTCGAAAGCGGTGCGAAACACGGCCTTCTCGTCCTCGCTCAGGCATTCGAGATGCTGCACCGATCCCTCGTGCGCCAGGATGGATTGCCAGGTGTCCTCGGTGTTCGCGCCCCTGGCCGCCAGTAGTTTGGACAGCACGGGATTGCGCACGCTGAACGAACCGGAGAGCGTCTTGTGCGTGTAGATGTTGGCCGGAATCGGCTCGATGCAGGCACTGGTACCGCCACAGATCACCGAGATGCTGGCGGTCGGCGCGATCGCCAGCTTGTGGCTGAAGCGCTCCATGACTCCCTGCTCGGCCGCATCCGGGCAGGCGCCGCGTTGTTCGGCGAGCCTGCGCGAGGCGGCGTCGGCCTCGCGCCGCAGGTGCTTGAACATGCGCAGGTTGGCGGCACGCGCCAGCGCGCTTTCGAACGGAATGCCGTTGTTCTGCAGCCAGGAATGGAAACCCATGGCTCCCAGCCCGACCGAGCGCTCGCGCGTGGCCGAATACTTCGCGTGCGCCATGCTGTCCGGCGCGTGATCGATGAAATCCTGCAGCACGTTGTCGAGCATGCGCAGCACGTCTTCGATGAAGCGCGCGTCGCGGTTCCACTCGTCCCAGGTCTCGAAGTTGACCGATGACAGGCAGCACACCGCGGTGCGCGCCCGGCCGAACTGGTCCACGCCCGTCGGCAGCAGGATCTCGCTGCACAAGTTCGACTGGCGCACCCTGAGACCGGCCGCCTGCTGGTGCGGGGCGAGCTGGCGGTTCGCCGTGTCGCTGAACAGCAGATAGGGCTCCCCGGTCTGCAGCCGCGTCTCGAGAATCTTCTGCCACAGCTTGCGCGCGTTGACGGTGCGCAGCGCCTCGCGGTTCCTCGGGCTGCGCAGCGCGAATGGCCGGTCGTCGCGCACCGCGTGCATGAATTCGTCGGTGATGCAGACGCCGTGATGCAGGTTGAGGCTCTTGCGGTTGAAGTCGCCCGAGGGCTTGCGGATCTCGATGAATTCCTCGACCTCGGGGTGGTGCACGTCGAGATACACGGCCGCCGAGCCGCGGCGCAGCGAGCCCTGCGAGATCGCCAGTGTCAGCGAGTCCATGACGCGCACGAACGGAATGATTCCCGAGGTCTGGCCGCAGCCCTTGACGCTTTCGCCGATGCTGCGCACGCCGCCCCAGTACGTGCCGATGCCGCCGCCGTTCGAAGCCAGCCAGACATTCTCGGTCCACGTGCCGACGATGCCGTCCAGGTTGTCCTCGACTGCATTCAGGAAGCAGGAGATCGGCAGTCCGCGCTCGGTACCGCCGTTGGACAGGATGGGCGTGGCCGGCATGAACCACAGCTTCGACATGTAGTCGTACAGCCGCTGCGCGTGTGGCGCATCGTCGGCGTAGGCGCGCGCCACGCGCGCGAACAGGTCCTGCGGCGTCTCGCCGGGCAACAGGTAGCGGTCGACGAGCGTCGCGCGGCCGAAATTGCTCAGCAGTGCGTCGCGCGACGCATCGGTCGCGACGTGGATGGCCGCGCGCGCCGCCTTGAGTCCAGCGGCGCCGGGCTGCAATGCGCGCCTCCCCGGGATCTTCGAACCCTTGCGGGCCGCACGCGTGAGACCCGCGCGCACATTGGAAACCGTCTGACTTGCCATCCGCCCTCCACAGTTCACGGGGCGGAGGCGGCGCGAGATTCCCGGCGGAATGCATCGACGCTGCTGCCCGGAACACCCCGTCCGATCAGAAGTTCATGCGTGCCCGGCAGGTCTCCTGGCTCACCGCTCGACGCGATCCGTGAGGTCTTCCCGAAAGCTCATGCTTTCAGTGACCGGGGAAAGTGACGTATCGCTTGCGGTCTACAGTTGCGGGGGCAGCTGCGGATTGAGGCTTTCGTGAGATTCCCTCACCGCATTCCCTTTTCATCGCGCTCGCGCGCGAACCGATGCACGACAAGATGTTGTGTTTTTCGTCTCGGGATTGTCAACATCTGGTGACGTCACCGCGAAAAATATGTTCCAAGTGGACGGGATTGGTCGCCGGCGCCGTGGCCGCGGTCGTGTTGATTGCTAGCATCCGCGGCGATGAACCGCAGTGCACGCGCGAAATTCCTTGCCGCTCTCCTGGCGGCCGGCACGCTGGCGATCGCGCACGCCGCCGCGCCGCGCCTCGAGGCGCACGGCGATACGCGGCAGCTCGTCGTCGACGGCAAGCCGTTCCTGATCCTCGGCGGCGAGCTCGGCAATTCGAGCGCCTCGAGCGCGGCCTACATGAAGCCGCACTGGCCGCGCCTGCAGGCCATGAATCTCAACACCGTGCTGGCGCCGGTGTACTGGGAACTCATCGAACCCGCGGAGGGCAAGTTCGACTGGTCGTCGCTGGACGCGCTGCTGCGCGACGCGCGTGCCCACGACCTCAAGCTCGTGCTGCTTTGGTTCGGCGCGTGGAAGAACAGCATGTCCACCTATGTGCCCGCCTGGGTAAAGCTGGACCCGGCACGTTTTCCGCACGTGCAGCTCGCCAACGGCTCGAGCGTGGAAATCCTCTCGGCCTTTTCCAGGAGCACGCTGGAGGCCGACAGGCGCGCATTTTCCGCGCTGCTGGCGCACGTCGCGCAGCTGGATTCACGCGACCACACCGTGCTCATGGTGCAGGTCGAGAACGAGATCGGCATGCTGCCGGTCGCGCGTGAGCACGGCGCGCTCGCCGACCGGGCGTATGCCGGTCAGGTGCCCGCGGAGCTGATGCACGCATTGCGCAGGCGCGGCGAGCGGCTCGAGCCCGAATTGCTCGCGCGCTGGCAAAACAACGGAAGCCGCTCGTCCGGTAGTTGGGCCGAGGTGTTCGGCGACGATGCATGGGGCCAGGAAGTATTCACCGCCTGGCACTATGCGCGCTTCGTCGAGGCGCTGGTGCAGGCGGGCAAGGCGGCCTGTGACATCCCGATGTACGTCAACGCGGCGCTGAACCGCACCGGCCGCAAACCCGGCGAATACCCGAGTGGCGGCCCGCTGCCGCATCTCATCGACGTGTGGAAGGCCGGCGCGCCGTCGCTGGATCTGCTGGCGCCGGACATCTACTTCCCGAACTTCTCGCAGCTCGCGGCGCGCTACCGGCGCGACGACAACGCGCTGTTCGTGCCCGAAGCCAACAACGCGACCAATCCGCAATCGCCGCCGAACGCGTTCTACGCCTTCGGCCAGCTCGACGCACTCGGCTTCGCGCCGTTCTCGATCGAGTCGCTCGCCGATGCACCCACTGCGTTGTCACGATCCTACGAAGTGCTCGCACAACTGGCGCCGAAGATTCTCGCCAGCCGCGGCAAGGACCTGATGGCGGGATTTCGCGCCACGCTGCAGGAGGACGGCAGCGTGAGCGACGCACCGGCCACCGTGTCCATGCAGGACATCGACTTCACGGTGACGTTCACCGACCCGTGGACGGCGAAGGATCAGCAGAACATCGCGAATCACGGCGGCCTCGTGATCCGCGACGGCGAGGACTACTGGTTCGCGGGCCAGGGCATCACGATCACTTTCAGGGGCACGCAGCGCGATGCGCGCAACGTCGGGATTCTCTCGGCCGAGGAAGGCATGTTCGACGCGCAGGGACGCTGGGTGCCCGGGCGCCGGCTGAACGGCGACCAGACCCACCAGGGGCGGCACATCCGGTTGCCGCCCGGAAGGCCGCAGATCCAGAAAGTGCGCTTCTACCGGTATCCCTGACCGGCCTGCCTCAGGGCAGGCCCCAGATGGTTCCGTTCGTCTGGAACTTGTCGAGCGTCATGGCCAGCTGTGCGATCGAGGGCGTCACCGCAACCGACGACATCGCGGGATTCTTCGCGCGGAAGAATTCGAGATCGCGTGCCGCCTTGTCATCCGTGCAGGTGAGCCTGTCTTCGTGCAGCCGGAAGTTCCCGATGTAGGTGGCCCGGCCCGCCTCGACGCTGAAGCGATAGACCGGCGCCGCCGTGGTCACGAAGAACGGATTGGCGGTCTGGGGCATGAGGAAGTACTCGCCCGGCGGCAATTGCAGTGTGCGTACATGGCCATGTTCGCCCGCGAAGTGCGACTCGAACGGATAGTCGATGTTCATGACCACCTTGTCGTACCACTTGCGCGAGCTGCCATCGACGAGCCTCAGGCTCGTCGATGCACCGATGTTGGTCCTGGATGCGCCGGTGGAGAAGATCACGAGTCCTTTGCCGGCGGCGAATGCCGTCATTCCTTCTTCGATCTTGTATCCGGTGGTGGCGCAAGCTGACAACCACAACAGGACACATGCGCCAAGGGCGCGGCAGGCTTCTTTCATCTCATCTCCTCTCGATCATCGTTTCAGGCGCACGGTGAACGTGGTTTTTTCCGCGCAGCGCGCGAAGGGTCCGTATGCGGCGAGCGGGCCGGGAACCGTGGTCGTCGGCCCGCAGGTTCCCGTGATCACTTTCTCCGCGTACACGCCTGCACGCGGTTCGAACGTCCAGCCGTCGATGAGGACGTGGTTCTGCGCCGTGGTCGCCGTCTTGTCGGCGATGAACAGCTCGCTCCAGAACTCGAAGGATTCGCTCGACTTGGGACATCCACGCTGCCCCTTGAGGATGCGCGTTTCGCGCGTCGGAGAGATCTCGAACACCAGGTCGAGGCGCGGCTCGTAGGGCGCCACGTTGCTGCGCCACAGGTAACCGTCGATCACGTTGAAGGGTGTCGTGCCACTGCCGACCGCGGTCGCGTAACACACGGGCGCGAGTTTCATGAGCATGCGATCGCCGACTTTCCTCGGCGGCCCCACGTCCTTCGTCTGGTATTGAAGCGTACCCGTGCCCCGATATGGGGTCGTGGGCTGATGATCCGGCGCCGTGTAGGTCGCCAGCACATTGCCGGTGGCGTTCGATATCGCCACCTCCATGCCGCCGCGAATCTCGGACTTCATCTCGATCTGCAGCTGGCACTTGCTCGTCAGGTCGACCAGCGCGCCGTGGACGTAGGCTGCCTCCGCCTCGTAGGCGTCGATCTCTTCGCGCGCGTAGTCGGCGAGCGTCGAAAACCGTGAAGTCGGCAGCGTGTGTGAGGTGCGATACGCGTGGCAGGCGGCCGCGTGCTGCTCCTCGTGCTGGGCGGCCACTTCCTGCATGCAGGCGCTGGTCGGCTCGATGGTGGTTCGACAGGACGCGTCGGTGACGCCCCTCGCCTTGTTGGTGCCCGACGTCGTCACCTGGTTGATGGCCGGCTGGATCTCGTCGTACTGGAAATGCTTGCGCAGGGTTTCCTCGGCGTCCGGTGGCGCATTGCCCCAGCGCGCGATGGCATCCCGGTATGCCTGGATCGCCGCGCGTTCCTCGGTCTCGCGGTTGCGCAAGTCGGCGATGTCCGCGCACTCGCAGGTGTCGGCCGCGCGCGCGGCGGCCGCCGCCAGCAGGACTGACAGGGATACCATCCGCCACGTTGCCCGCGGTCTCGTCATGGCGCCGCCCTCCCCGGGTAGCCAGGCGCCAGTATCCACCTTCGCCGCGCGAAGGTGAACGGATCAGTCGAGCACGACCAGCAGGTCCTTGGCGTCCACCTGCATGCCGGGCCTGGCCAGCACTTCGGCGACGGTGCCGTCGCTCTCGGCGCGCACGCTGGTTTCCATCTTCATGGCTTCCATGGTCAGCAGCAGGTCGCCCTTGACGATCTTCTTGCCGGCGACCGCCTTCACCGTGGCGATGGTGCCGGGCATGGGCGCGCCGACGTGCTTGGCGTTGCCCGGTTCCACCTTGCGCTGCGGCGGACGCTTGGCCACCTGCGAGCGGTCCGGCACTAGGATGGAACGTGGCTGGCCGTTGAGCTCGAAGAACACGGTGCGCGTGCCGTCGTCGTGCACGTCGGAGACGGTCACGAAGCGCACGATCAGCGTCTTGCCGCGTTCGATGTCGATGCTGGTTTCTTCGCCGGGCTCCATGCCATAGAAGAACACCGGCGTGGGCAACACCGCGCAATCGCCGAACGCGGCGCGGTCGCGCGCGTAGTCGAGGAACACCTTCGGATACATGAGGTAGGCGGCGAACTGCGTGTCGGTGGCGGCGCGGCCCAGCTTCTCGTCCAGCTTGCGGCGTTCGGCGGCGAGATCCAGCGGCGCCATGTTCGCGCCGGGGCGCGTCGCCAGCGGCTTCTGGCCCTTGAGCACCTTTTTCTGGATGCCTGCCGGCCAGCCGCCCTCGGGACGGCCGAGTTCGCCGCGCATCATCTGCACGACCGACTCTGGGAATGCGACCTCGAAGTCCGGATCCTCGACCTGCGCGCGCGTCAATCCGGACGAGACCATGAGCAACGCCAGGTCCCCGACCACCTTGGACGAGGGCGTCACCTTGACGATGTTGCCGAAGATTTCGTTGACGTCGGCGTAAGCCTGCGACACCTCCGGCCAGCGCGAATCGTCCAGTCCCACCGAGCGAGCCTGCTCCTTGAGGTTGGTGTACTGCCCGCCGGGCATGGCGTGCACGTACACCTCCGAGGCGCCCGAGCGCATGTCGCTCTCGAA
>DASTHJ010000247.1:0-25533 GCA_035718265.1 Steroidobacteraceae bacterium
TTCGCCAGCGTCGAGATCAACGGCTCGTTCTATTCGCTGCAGGCGCCGGCGAGCTGGTCGTCCTGGTACGAGGCCACGCCACCCGGGTTCGTGTTCAGCGTCAAGGGCCCGCGCTACATCACGCACATGCTGCGACTCAAGGGCGCGCTCAAGCCGCTGGCCAACTTCTTCGCGTCCGGCATCTTCAACCTGCGCGAGAAGCTCGGGCCCATCCTGTGGCAGTTTCCGTCCTCCATGCACTATCGCGAGGAGCGCTTCGAGGAATTCCTGCGCCTGCTGCCGCGCGACACCGCACAGGCGCTGCAGCTCGCGCGGCGCCGCGATGCGCGCATGCACGGCCGCTCGGTGCTGCGCATCGACGCGCGCCGGTCGCTGCGACACGCGTTCGAAATACGCCACGAGAGCTTCGCGACTCCTGCCTTCGTCGAGCAGTTGCGCCGCCACGGCGCGGCGCTGGTCGTGGCCGATACCGCCGGCAAGTGGCCATTGCTCGAGGAGGTGACCGCGGATTTCATGTACGTGCGGCTGCACGGTGACAAGCAGCTGTACGCCAGCGGCTACACCGACACCGCGCTGGATCGCTGGGCCGGGCGCATCCGCCGCTGGAAACGCCGCGGCGACGTGTTCTGCTACTTCGACAACGACGTGAAGGTGCGCGCACCCTTCGACGCGGATCGCCTCATGCAAAAGCTCGGGCTCACGCGCGCCGATGCCACGTTCCGCTTTCCGCACCGTCGGCTGCTGCGCAACGTCCGGCCGGTCACGCCGCTGCCGCCGTTTCGCTGGCGCGGCACCCGCGCCGCCGTCAGGAAGGCAGCGCGAGACTGATCACGCCGGCGACGATCAGCGCGGCACCGGCGATGCGCCACGGCCCCGAAGGTTCGCGCAGCAGGCGCGAGCCGAACCACGCACCGACCAGCGTCGACAATTCGCGCGCCGGCGCGACGTGGCTGATGGGCGCCAGCCGCATGGCGAACAGCACCAGGATGTAGCCCAGCGGCCCCAGCACGCTCACCACGATCACGGGCTTGCGGAATACCCGCGCCTCGCGCGCCACCACCGCGCGCTCGCGCCAGGCGCGCGGCGCGAGCACCAGCATGCGGAACAGGTTGCCGGTGAAGTCGATGATGAACGGCGAGATCATCAGCATCTTCACGGCCCAGCCGTCGTTCAGCGTGTAGCCCGCGATGAACGTGCCGGTCAGCAGGCCGTAGAACACGCCGCGTCCCGGCGCGCGCTCGTGATGCCCGAGAAGGCCCGCGACCAGCAGGATGCCGCCGACGATCAGCACCAGCCCCGTCAGCGATTGCGCGGTCGGCGTCTCGCCCAGCAACAGGGCCGCGCCGATGAACGACAGCACCGGCCCGCTGCCGCGCGCGATCGGATACACCACCGAGAGATCCGAGACCCGGTAGCCGCGCTGCAGTGAGATCGAATACAGCAGGTGCAGCACCGACGTGGCGGCCAGCGACAGCCAGTGGCGCGGCGTGAAGTGCGGCTGCTCCACGAGCACCACGCCCAGCACGACCGGGCCGTAGATCAGCACGGAGCCGGCCGAGAACAGCCAGACGAAGTGCCGCGACTCGGCGGCGTACTTGGCCGAGAGATTCCAGCTGGCATGCGACAACGCGGCGAGCAGGATCAGGCACAGCGCCAGCGACGTCATCGAGCGGCCATGGAAATCATGGGCGCGATCTTCAGAGCGGCTCGCCGATAAGTAAACCGGCATTTTCGTGCCGCGCACCGATACTCAGCGACCGGTGCGTTGTGCTACAAGCGGGCCATGGCGGAAAAGATGCTGGACGCGCGCTGGCACGGCTGGCTGCGCGACAACATGAAGCTCGGCTGCGACCTGCTCGAGTTGATGGAGACATTGCGCAAGGCCGGCTATTCCGATGCCGCCATTGCGGCCGGGCTCGACGCGGTGCGCCCCACGGGCGACGCGTTCGCCGAGGGCAGCATGCAGCCGCCGCCGCTGATCCGCCGGGCGCCCGCGAACCTGCGCCGCTTCGACCACCCGGACGTCGAGCTGTACGAGCTCGACCATTTCCTGAGCCGCAAGGAATGCGACAAGCTGCTGGCGCTGATCGCGCATCACCTGCGGCCGTCCACGGTGTCGTTCGACAACGGCGACAAGTACTTCCGCACCAGCCAGACCTCGCATCTTTCGCACCTGAAGAGCCCGGTGGCCGTCAGCACCGACGAGAAGATCTGCCGCACGATCGGCATCCGGCCGGAATATGCGGAGGGCATCCAGGCGCAGCGCTACGACGTCGGCCAGCAGTTCAAGCCACACTGGGATTATTTCGAGCCGGGCACCAAGGAATTCCTGCGCTTCGCCGGCACGCGCGGCAACCGCACCTGGACGTTCATGGTGTACCTGAACGAAGGCATGGAGGGCGGTGGCACACGCTTCACCGAGTTGAACCACACGTTCCAGCCGAAGACCGGCCTCGCGGTGCTGTGGAACAACCTGAAGGCGGACGGCACGCCGAATCCGCTCACCAAGCACAGCGGCGAGCCGGTGACCGGCGGCCACAAGGTCATCATCACCAAGTGGTTCCGCGCCGTCGGCGAGGGACCGGTGTTCTACGAGTAGCGCGACCCGCGTCAGAGCATTTCGAGCGAGCGGCGCTTCGTCGGCGGCGGAAATTCGCGATCGATGTCCGCGAGGTCACCCGGCGTCAGCGTGATGTCGAGCGCGCCCGCGTTGTCGCGCACGTGCTCGGGCGATCCGGTGCGCGGAATCGCCACCACGCCGTCCCGGCGGATCACCCAGGCGAGCGCGACCTGCGCCGGCGTCGCGCCGTGACGTGCGGCGACCTCGCGCAGCACCGCACTGCGCAGCACCTTGCCCTGCTCGATCGGCGTATAGGCCATGACGTTCGGGCCGCGCTCGCGTGCACGCGGCAGCAGCTCGAACTCGATGCCGCGCCGTGACACGTTGTACAGCACCTGGTTGCTGGCCACCTGCGCGCCGCCCGGCAGCGCGGCGAGTTCCTCCAGGTCGTCGACGTCGAAATTGCTGACGCCCCAGTGGCGGATCTTGCCGCTCTTCACCAGCTCGCCGAAGGTCCCGACGACCACGTCCAGCGCCTCGCCCTGGCGCCAGTGCAGCAGGTACAGGTCGATGCGATCGGTGCGCAGGCGTCGCAGGCTGCGCTCGCAGGACGTGAGAATGCCCTGGCGCGTACGCGCATTGCCGGGCAGGACCTTGGTGACCAGGAACAGCGACTCGCGGCGGCCGGCGATGGCCTCGGCCACCAGCTCTTCGGACGCGCCGTCGCCGTACATCTCGGCCGTGTCGATCAGCGTCAGGCCGAGGTCGATGCCGAGCTGCAGCGTGGCGATCTCCTGCTGGCGGCGGGCGCGCCGATCGCCGAGCTGCCAGGTGCCCTGCCCGAGAACCGGAACGGCCTCGCCCGCGATGTTCGTGGTGCGCATCGGCCGAGCTTACCCGGATATGATTCGCGCATGAGCACCACCCGCCGTGAATTCGTCATCGCCACCGGTGCGACGCTCGCCGCCGCGCGCCTGCCGGCACAGTCCGACACCCGAAGCGGCGATGCCACCGCCGAACAGCTGCTCGCCGAATTCACCGAGGAACTGCTGGCCGACTATCCGGAGAGCGCCTCGATGCTGGGCATCGACCACGGCGCGCGCGCCGCGCTCAAGTCGAAGCTCACCGACCGGTCGCCCGCCGGCCAGCAGGCGATCGCCGCGCGCGCGGCGCGCCGCCTCGAGCGACTGAAGGCCATCGACCCGCGCACGCTCGGCGATGCGGCGCGCATCGACGTCGACGTGGTGCGCACCGTGCACGAGCTCACGCTCGAGGGCTTCGCCTTTCCATACGGCGACGTGGCGCTGCTCGACTCCAACTGGTCGTATCGCAATGCGCCCTACGTGGTCGCGCAGAACACCGGCGCCTTCCTCGAGATCCCGAGCGTGCTCGACGAGCAGCACACCGTGAACACGGCGGAGGATGCCGACGCCTACCTGGCGCGCCTCGAGGCGTACGCCGGCCAGCTCGACGGCGAGACCGAGCGGCTGAAGCAGGCGGCGGCGCAGAACGTGATCGCGCCGAATTTCCTGCTCGACAAGACGTTGGCGCAGCTGCGCGTGGCGCGCGCCGGCAACGTCGCGGACTGGACGCTGGTGAAGTCGCTGGCGCGGCGCTTCGATCGCGGCGATTACGCGGCGCGCGCCGCCAGTCTCGCGGCCGAGCGCATCGCGCCCGCGCTCGGCCGGCAGTACGAGGAGTTGCTGGATCACCGGCGCCGTGCCACCAGCGATGCCGGCGTCTGGAAGCTGCCGCGCGGCGAGGAGTACTACGCCTGGGCGCTGCGCGCCGGCACGACCACGCGCATGACGCCCGAGCAGATCCACGAGCTCGGCCGGCGCGAGCTGCGCGAACTGCATGCACGCATGGATCAGATCCTGCGCCGGCAGGGCCTGACGCGCGGCAGCGTCGGCGAGCGCATGACGGCGCTCGGCAAGGACCCGCGCTTCGGCTTCGAGGACAGCGACGCGGGCCGCGCGAAGTTCATGGCCTTCCTCGCGGCGCGCGTCGCCGACATGCGCACGCGCCTGCCGCGCGCCTTCGACACGCTGGTGCCCGGCAATTTCGAGATCAAGCGCATGGCGCCGGAAGTCGAGATCGGCGCGCCGATCGCCTATGGCGGTCCCGGCTCGATCGACGGCAAGGTGCCGGGCAAGTTCTGGGTCAACCTGCACAAGATGAACGTGTTCACGACGTACAACGCGCCCACGCTGTGCTACCACGAATCGATTCCCGGCCACGTCTGGCAGGGCGAGTACACGTTCAAACTACCGCTGATCCGCTCGCTGCTGGCTTTCAATGCCTACTCGGAGGGCTGGGCGCTGTACGCCGAGCAGCTCGCCGACGAGCTGGGGGTCTACGACGACGATCCTTACGGTCGCCTCGGCTACCTGCAGTCGATCGCCTTCCGCGCCTGCCGGCTGGTGGTCGACACCGGCCTGCACGTCAAGCGCTGGAGCCGAGAGCAGGCCATCGACTGGTTCGCGCGCACCAACGGCTCCTCGGTCGACGAAGTCACGAGCGAGGTGGACCGCTACTGCGCCTGGCCGGGCCAGGCCTGCGGCTACAAGGTGGGACACAGCGAGATCAACCGGCTGCGCGCGCACGCGCGGCAGGCCCTGGGCGAAAAGTTCGACTTCAAGGCGTTCAACGACGTCGTGGTCAAGGGCGGCGGCGTGCCCATGCTGACGCTCAGCCGGAACATCGAGCGGTTCATCGCCCGCCAGCGATAGTTTTTCCCGCCCGGGTCATCGATTCCGACTCCGGCGCCCGGGGTCGCGCTGCTAAGTTCGACGGCATGGAACTGCATCGCGGACGACTGATCGATCACATCCAGCTCGTGGTCGCCGACATCGCGGCCAGCAAGCGCTTCTACAAGGCGGTATTCGAAGTCCTGCAGATACCGCTGGGCGGCGAAGCCGAGGATCACCTCTGGGCCGACGAGCTGTTCATCTCGAGCCGCGAGAGCGAGGCTGCGCTGGGCCAGCTCACCGGCCGCGTGCACCTCGCATTCCAGGGCAGGGACCGGCAGACCGTGCAGCGCTTTTATCATTCGGCGCTGGCCGCCGGGGGCCGTGACTTCGGCGCCCCTGGCGAGCGCAAGTATCATGCGGGCTACTACGGCGCGTTCGTGCTCGACCCCGATGGCAACAACATCGAGGTGGTGTTCCACGGCGCCGCCACGAAGTCCGCACCGTCCGTGAAGGTGAGTTTCTGATCCATGACCAAGCTGCTCATCGCACTGCTGATCGTCGCCGCGATGCTGATCGGCGGCCTGATGCAGGTGTGGCGCACGCGCCGCCAGCCCATGGGCACACCGGAGCAGCTCGAGCGCGCGAAGCAGCGCAACCGCGAGCTCGAGGAGCAGGAACGCCGCGAGCGCGGCGACTAGCGTCGCCTCAGCGCGGGACGTAGTCGAGCGTCACCGCGCGCGAGACGATGCCGACGGCGCTGCCGCCACGGAACGCCGGATCGACGCTGCCGCGCAGCTCGTGCCGCACGGTCACCTCGATGTCGCAGCGGGTCATCGGCGAGGTCGCGTTGCTGCGGGCGAAGCTCGTGATACGGTCGATGTCCACGGTCTGCTGCCCGTCACGGTCCGAGTCGACGCCGAGCGAGCCGAACGAGAAGCCATGCGGCCCGGTCATGAACGTGCAATCGGCCTCGTACAGCAGGTAGACGTCGGCGGGCGCGCCGGTCGGCGCCCACGATACCGTCACCACGTCGCCATCCGTGACCTGCTGGCGGTTGGCGGGCGTCACGATGGTGAATGCCGGCGGCAGGCTCACGCGTGTGTTCGGCGCGTCCTGCGCCTTGCGGCGATCGAACTTCACCACGTAGTCGACCCCCGGCTGGAAATTCAGGCGGGCGATGTAGTCGGGCTCGAACACCGAATCGTTGTCGGCCATGCTGCGGCATTGCCCGATGACGCAGGCTTCCAGGAAGTCGCCGCCATCCAGCCGGTAGGAAGTCGCCAACGTGTGACCGTCGTTCAGGTTCGCACGTACCACCGCGCTCCCGGGTTCGCTCGACTCGACCGTGAGATCCATGCTCATGCGGTTGGTCGGCATCGGGCCGCCGGTGGGTCCGCTGGTGGAACTGCTCTTGGGACCGCCGCAGCCTTGCAGCAACAGGAAAGTGACGGCCATCACCAGCACCCGATGGCGTCCAGGAATCGTTTGCATCGCCTCTCCCTGAGGTGGTTGGTTCTTGTTAGGCGCCAAACCATTACTCCGACGGCGACCGGAAACAACACCCCTCTCGCAGGTAGCGGATTCCAGTACTTCGGGCCGCGGGCACCGGTACCGGCTAAGATGGCGCCTCGTCATTTCCGGAAGAGTTCGTGACCCGCACCCTGCTCGAGACCGACCCGCGCCGCGCCAGCCTGGCGTCGCTGATACTGCTCGTGCTGGCCGCGCTGATCCTGGCGGGATGTGCGACCACGGGCGCCGGCGAGGAACCCGAGCCGGCAGTCGTCGATACGCCGTCGGAGCCCGTCGTGGACGAGGCCGCCTCGGTGACCGAAGCCACGCCGGCCGCCGACGAGGGCTCCAAGCAGGAGGAAGGCGAGGTGCCGATCGACGTGGCCGAGTCCGAGCAGCCCGACGATGCCCTGGCCGAGGTGCTCGTGCAGGGCCGGGTGCGTCATCGTCACGAGACGATTCGCGACCTGGTGACCGAGGCGCAGGCGCTGCTGCGGGACGTCGAGCTGAACTACGTGCTGACCGGCAGCGGCAGGCGCCAGGCCCTGCGTGGACGCCCGGTCGCCTTCGCGCTGTGGAGCGAGGCGAAGGAGCAATGGTCCATCGCCCACCTCGAGCTGCCCCGGCCTCCGCTGCGCTGGAAACCCGGGCGCAAGCCGTTTCCGTTCCGCATGCTCACGCCCGACATCCAGGCGCGGCACGTCAAGGGCACCGGCGCCGAGCGGCTGATGTTCGCCTTCTCGCACGACGGCGATCCGCTCAAGGTCTACGGCCGCAAGTTCCCGGTGTTCGACAACCAGCTGGTCAAGCGCCGCCGGTGGCGCGACGTGGTCGCGACCGCCAAGCCCATCGTCTATCTACCCTTCACCGAGGACACCTTCGACCCGGCGTTCGTCAGCGGCGGCCGGGACTTCCTGGCGGCGACCGCGGGCAAGGCGCTGGACGAGCTGCGCGCGGCGCGCGTGCCGAGCGCGGCTTTCCCGGGCGAGCTGCTGGCCGACATCGTCCCGGCGCAGGTCGTGACCACGCTCGCGGTCATCGAGCAGACCGACGATGCCGACTACCGCGAGAAGCAGGCACTCGCCTTCGACGAGGTCCTGAGCCAGTACGGTCTCAAGCAGGGCGAGGCTTACCGCTACAGCGTGTCGGTGGCGAGCGCCCTGGGACCCATGCAGTTCACCAATCGTCGCGGCAACGGCACCTACTCGGTGGTCGTGCGGCGTTGCCGCGGCGCGCGACTCGACCCGGTGTTCGAGAGCGGCGCGACCAACCTGCTGAACGCCATGAAAGCGGCGATCTGCCTGCTGGACCTGGAGCTGGCGGCGATGCGTTCCGACATCCGCCTCGCCTATCGCGACAATCCGGTGGTGCTCGGCATCTTTCCCGTGGCCGCCTACAATGGCGGCCCGCGCAACGTCACCAGGCTCCATCGCGTGCTCACCCGCATGAACGTGCGGCTCGATGAACTGAGCCGCCCGCAGCAACAGTCGCCCGTCTCACCGGTGCGATGCCCCTGCGTGTGGATAGCCGACGGCGCGGCCGCGCGCCCGGTGCCGATCCCCCGATACAACAACGAGAACCGCTGGTACATCGAGAAATACCAGAGCATCGTGAGCCTGTTCGAGTGACCCATGACTGACGAAACACCGCCTCCCGGCAATGGCCGGGAGAGCCTGCGCGAAGCCGCGCTGGCCTACCACGAGCGCCCGACGCCCGGAAAGATTTCGGTCGTACCGAGCAAGAAGCTCTCCAACCAGCACGACCTCTCGCTGGCGTACTCGCCCGGCGTGGCCATTGCCTGCGAGGAAATCGCCGCCGACCCGCTCAAGGCGCAACGCTTCACCGCGCGCGGCAATCTCGTCGGCGTGATCACCAACGGCACGGCCGTGCTCGGCCTGGGCGCGATCGGACCGCTTGCCGCCAAGCCGGTCATGGAAGGCAAGGCGGTGCTGTTCAAGAAGTTCGCCAACCTCGACGTGTTCGACATCGAGATCGACGAACGGGATCCGGACAAGCTGGTCGAGGTCATCGCCGCGCTGGAGCCGACCTTCGGCGGCATCAACCTCGAGGACATCAAGGCGCCGGAGTGCTTCGAGATCGAGCGCAAGCTGCGCGCGCGCCTCAAGATCCCGGTGTTCCACGACGACCAGCACGGCACCGCCATTATCGTGGCGGCGGCGGTGCTCAACGGGCTGACCGTGGTCGGCAAGCGGCTGCCGGAGGTCAGGCTGGTGGTGAGCGGCGCGGGCGCCGCGGCGCTCGCCTGCGTGGAGCTGCTCCTCGATCTCGGCCTGCCGAAGCAGAACATCTGGCTCACCGATCTCGCCGGCGTGGTCTACGAAGGGCGCGCCGAGCTCATGGACCCGGACAAGGCGCGCTTCGCGCAGGCCACGCCGCTGCGCACGCTCGGCGAGGCGATCGCCGGCGCCGACATCTTCCTCGGGCTCTCCGCGGGCGGCGTGCTCAAGCCGGCGATGGTCGAGACCATGGCGGCGCGCCCGCTGATCTTCGCGCTCGCCAATCCCACGCCCGAGATCCTGCCCTCCGAGGTGCGCGCGGTGCGCGACGACGCGGTCATGGCCACCGGCAGGTCCGACTTCCCGAACCAGGTGAACAACGTGCTGTGCTTCCCGTTCATCTTCCGCGGGGCGCTGGACGCCGGCTCGACCAGCATCACGCGTGCCATGGAGATCGCCGCCGTGCACGCCATCGCCAATCTCGCGCGCCTGGGTCACAGCGACGTGGTCGCGAGCGCCTATGGCATCGCCGACCTCACCTTCGGGCCCGACTACCTGATCCCCAAGCCGTTCGATCCGCGGCTCATCGTGCACGTGGCGCCGGCGGTGGCGAAAGCCGCGATGGAATCGGGCGTGGCCACGCGGCCGATTGCCGACTTCGACGCCTACGTGCAGCAGCTGCGCCAGTTCGTGTACCAGTCCGGCACCATCATGAAGCCGGTGTTCGCCTCGGCGCGGCGCGCCGGGCTCGAGCGTTCGCGCATCGTGTACGCCGAGGGCGAGGACGAGCGCGTGCTGCGCGCCGTGCAGATCGTCGTCGAGGAGAAGATCGCGCATCCCATCCTGGTCGGCCGGCCGCGCGTGCTCGAGTCGCGCATCAGGAAGTTCGGTGTGCGGCTGCGTCTCGACCAGGACGTGACGATCGTCAACCCGGAACAGGACGAGCGCCATCGCGAGTTCTGGATGGAGTATCACCGGCTGATGAGCCGGCGCGGCGTCACGGCGCAATACGCCAAGCTGGAGATGCGCCGGCGCACGACACTGATCGCGGCCATGCTGCTGCGCAAGGGCGCGGCCGACGGCATGATCTGCGGCACCATCAGCACGGCCTCGCGGCACCTGAAGTACATCGACAGCGTGATCGGCAAGGCGGCCGGCGCCTCGGTCTATGCCGCCATGAACGCGCTGATCCTCACGAACCGCCAGCTGTTCATCGTCGATACGCACATCAACGTCGACCCCAGCGCCGCGCAACTGGCCGAGATCACGCGCCGCGCCGCGCAGGTGGTGCGGCGTTTCGGCATCGAGCCGAAGATCGCGCTGCTGTCGCACTCGAATTTCGGCACGCACGAGGACGCGTCCGCGCTGAAGATGCGTGAGACGCTGGCGCTGCTGCACGCGCAGGATCCCGGCCTCGAGATCGACGGCGAGATGCACGGCGATTGCGCACTCGACGAGGCGATCCGCAGGCAGATCCAGCCCGACAGCACGCTCTCCGGCTCCGCCAACCTGCTGGTGATGCCGAACCTGGATGCCGCCAACATCGCCTACAACCTGCTGAAGACGGCCGCCGGCAACAACGTGGCGGTGGGGCCCATCCTGCTCGGCGCCGCCGCGCCGGTGCACATCCTCACGCCCTCCACCACCGTGCGCCGCATCGTCAACATGACGGCGCTCACCGTGACGGAAGCGAATGCGCCGGAGCGGCTGGCCGTGATCGCACCGTCGTAGTCGGGAGCCTCGCGAAACGGCGTTTCAGTGTCCGCCCTCGACGCGGATGCCGGCATCCGCGAGCGCTCCGGCCAGCGCCACCTCGATGCGCGCCGCCTCGCCGCGGCGGATGTGCTGCAGGTGCAGCGTCGGACCGGTGAGCACCTCGAGACCACGCTTCAGCACGCTGCCGGCGGCGCGGATGCCCTGCTTGTGCTGGTCGAAGCGCTGCGCCGGCGAATAACCGCTCATGCCGACGTACACGCCGTGGTCGTCGCCGCGTCGATCGGAATAGTCCAGCAGCACGAGATAGATATTGGAGCGGCCGCTGCCCCCGGCGCTGAATCGCCCGGCGACTTCATAGGCCGCCGGCAGCCAGCTCACGTATCGCATCGGCAGCCAGTCGGGGATCGAAGCGCTCGCGCGCTTCCACAGCAGCTCCAGCGCCGCTTCGATCTGCGCGGCGAACTCGCCGCGCATCCAGCGCTCGTGAATGCAGTGCGCCCCGGCGACACCATCACCATCGGCGAGCGCGCGCTCGAAGCGCGTCGCGAGTTCGCGCGCGGACACCATGCGCAGCGGTCGCTGGCCGGGCCGCGGTTCAGCGGTGCGCGCGTACGGTCGTTTGCGATTCGTGGCCACGTGACCATTCTATCGCCAGGCCCGGCAACCCCGATCGCCACGCGGAAGTCCGGCCCCCGCGCCGGAGGGCTGTTTGCTACTATCTACACGAAAGGGAGTCTGGCCGTGCCTCACAAGGATTGTTTGCGATCCATCGTCGTCCTGCTGACGGCCACGCTGTGGCCGATGTCCCCGGCACGGGCCGCCTCGCCCACCGACCTGCTGGCGCAGCTCGAGGCGGCCGTGGTCGACGAAAACGAGCAGGCGGCGGTCGAACTGTGGCAGCGGCTCGCTCCGCAGTTCGCCGGGCTCACGGCGATCGACCAGGGACGCTACCTCGTCGTGCAGGGACTCATCGAGGAAGACATCCGCGGCGACATCGACAGCGCGGAGCGCTCCTTCAACCGCGTCATCGGGCTGCTGGATGCCTCACCGAAGCCGACGCAGGCCCTGGCCGATGCGTACTACGAGCGCGCCTACATCAAGTACATCCGGACCAACGACACGCAGGTGTACTGCCCGGATCGCGAGAAGGCGGTCGCGCTGACGCGGCAGGTGAAAACGCAATACAAGCTGGTCAAGTACCTCACGGCGCTGTCGTTCTGCTACACCGATTCACCAGCGCGCCTCAGCCAGGGCCTGGCCGTGCTGAACGAGGCGCTGACGCTGTCGGCCGCGCTGCGCCTGAAGCCCTCCGAGCGTGCATTGATCTACAACGCCACGGCGAACCTGTATCGCAGGAACCAGCTGTATGACCAGGCGTACGAGTATTCGCGACTCTCCTACGAGCAGCACGAGGCCGCCGGCGACCTGTCCGGCATGGACACGCAGCTGCACAACCTGCTGATCAATGCGCTCGGCATGGGAGATCTCGACAAGGCCGGCAAGCACGGCCAGGAGATGCTGGTCCTCGCGGACAAGGCGCCGCAATTCAAGGAATTCCGCTTCTTCGCCTGTCTCGACAACGGCCAGGTCGCGCTGGCGCGCGACGACTGGCCCGGGGCCATCCGCTGGTTCGAGCAGGCGCGCGGCGAGGAATCCAACACCCGGGAGACTGCATTCATCGCGGCGAACCGGGCGCTGCTCGCCTCGGCGCACTTCCTGAAAGGCGACGTCGATTCCGCCTTGCGTGAAGCCGCGGCGGTGGCGCGACTTCCGGGATATGAGTCCATGGAGCCGGAGCAGCGGCAATTCGTTCAATCCTTGCAGCAATACCGCGAACGGCACCCGGTGCAGGCCATGCAGACGCTGTACTCGATGTATCGCGGGACCCGCAAGCGGCAATGGGAGTTCCTGGCCAACAACACCCTCGACCATGCGCAGCGGCACAACAGCCGCATCCAGGACTACGAGAAGCAGCTGCTCGAGAACCAGGTGCAGATCCAGAAACTGAAGCTCGATGCCCAGCAGCGCCAGCAGGAGGCGTCGCGGTTGTACTTGCTGCTGGCCGCGGTCGTCGGTCTCAGCCTGGCGCTGCTGGCAATCACGTTGTGGCGTTCACGCCGGCGATTCAGGACCCAGGCGCAGACCGATCCGCTGACCGGCATCGCCAATCGCCGTCACTTCCTCGAGCGCGCCCGGCAGGTGGCGGGCAGGAACCGCTCCGAGCCCCGGACCGCGTCCGTGCTGGTGATGGACATCGACCATTTCAAGCTGATCAACGACGTGCACGGACACCAGGCGGGCGACGCCGCCATCCGGCACGTGGCGCGGCTCGCGCACGACTGTCTGCGCGGGGAAGACGTGCTGGGCCGCACCGGCGGCGAGGAGTTCGCGGCGCTGTTGCCGGCCACCGACGAAGCCACGGCCTGGCAGGTGGCGGAGCGTATCCGGCAGGTCATCGAGCAGACACCGATGGCCCATCACGGCGAGCAGATCCAGCTCACGGTCAGCATCGGATTGATGTGCGGCCCGCTGACCACCGACAACATCGAAACGCTGATGCAGTGCGCCGACAAGGTCATGTACCGCGCGAAGAATTCCGGCCGCAATCGCAGCCTCTCGCACACGGACCAGTTTCCGGCGATCGCCGTCGTGGACTCCGCGGTCGGCTGAATCAGCTGCCGAGCGCCGTCAGCACACCGGCAATCGTGGCGGTCATGAACGTCGCGATCGAGCCGCCGAGCACGGCGCGCAGGCCGAAGCGCGCCAGGTCCTGGCGACGGTTCGGCGCCAGACCGCCGATGCCGCCGATCTGGATCGCGATCGAGCTGAAGTTCGCGAAGCCGCACAGCGCGTAAGTGGCGATCAGGCGCCCCTGGTCGGTGAGCGAGGCGCCCGCAACATTGCCGTTGACGATGTCGCCGAGCTGCACGTACGCCACGAACTCGTTGATCACGATCTTCTGGCCGATGAGGCTGCCGACCACCTGCGCATCCTGCCACGGCGTGCCGATCACCCAGGCGATCGGCGCGAGGATGTAGCCGAAGATCGTCGCGAGGTTCGTCGGCTTGCCGATCGCCGCCGCGACGCCGGTGACGTCGCCGAGCCAGGTGAGCGGCCAGTTGAGCAGCGCGATCAGTGCAATGAACGCCAGCAACATCGCGCCGATGTTCAGCGACAGGCGCAGGCCGTCGCCCGCGCCAGCCGCCGCGGCGTCGATGACGTTCGCGGTGGTCTTCTCCACTTCGAGCTTCACGGTGCCGCGCGTCAGCGGCTCGGCGGTCTCCGGGATCAGGATCTTGGCGATCACCATGGTCGCCGGTGCGGCCATGACGGACGCCGCCAGCAGGTGCTTCGCATAGAACAGCTGCTGCACCGGGTCGCCGCCGCCCAGCATCCCGACGTAGGCGGCGAGCACGCCGCCCGCGATGTGTGCCATGCCGCCGATCATCATCGTGATCAGCTCCGATTCGGTCATCTTCGGGATGTACGGCCGCACGGTGAGCGGCGCCTCGGTCTGGCCGATGAACACGCTGGCGCAGACGCTGGTGGTCTCCGCGCCCGACACGCGCATGACCTTGGTGATGACCCAGGCCATGGCGCGCACCACCAGCTGCATCACGCCCAGGTGGTAGAGCACGCTCATCAGCGCCGCGAAGAAGATGATGGTGGGCAGCACCTGGCAGGCGAAGATGAAGCCGAAGGACTTCACGTCCATGAGGCTGCCGAAGATGAACGTGCTGCCTTCGTTGACGAAGCTCAGCACCTTCACGAAGACCCCGCCCACCATGTCGAAGGCTTCCCGTCCGCCGGGCACCAGCAGCACCAGCGCGGCGAACGCCACCTGCAGCGCGACGCCCGTGACGACCAGCCGCCAATCGACGCGGCGCCGGTTGTTCGAGAACAGCCACGCGATGCCGATCAGCACCCCGAGGCCGAAAATGCCAAACAGCACCCGCGCGATGGCTTCCACTCCGTTCTCCCTGACACAAGCGGCCGGCGCCGTAGTTTACGCAAGCGATGGTGTCAGGCAGGGAAAACTCTTCACGACCCGGACGAGCGACAGTTCCGCGCCAGGCCTCGCCGCGCCGGAGCCAGCGTCGCATGCGATCGCGTGAGCCGCGTGCGCCACGGAATCCGTCTTCGAGAGCACCCAAGTCACTTCGGAGCACGGCATGAACCGGTGGTCACAGGCGCGGCCCTTCATCCTCGGGCTGGCACTCGCATTGGCAGGTTGCGGCGGCGGCGGAAACGATTTGCCGGATTCCCCGAATCCCCCCGTCAACACGCCGCCCACGGCGAACGCCGGACCCGACCAGGTGGTGGCGCCGGGCGCCACCGTGAACCTGAACGGCGGCGGCAGCTCCGACGCGAATGGCACGATCGCCAGCTATGCGTGGACACAGACCGCCGGCGCGGCCGTCACGCTGGGTTCGCCCGCCACGGCGACACCCTCGTTCATCGCGCCCACCGCGCCCGGCACGCTGACGTTCCAGCTCACGGTCACGGACAACGGCGGCGCCTCGCACTCCGACTCGGTCTCGGTCACGGTCAATGCGATTCCCGTCGCGAATGCCGGCGCCGATCAAACCGTGTCAGCGGGCGCTGCCGTCTCTCTCGCGGGCTCCGCGACGGATGCCGACGGCAGCATCGCGAGCTACGCATGGACGCAGACCTCGGGCCCGGCGGTGACGCTGCTCAACGCGAACGGCGCCACGGCCACGTTCACGGCGCCGGCGAGCGCGGCCACGCTCGGCTTCGACCTCACGGTGACCGACAATCGCGGCGCGACCCACGTCGACTCCGTGGTCGTGACGGTCACGGCCATCGTGAATCCGCCGGTTCTCCTCGCTCCGTCGATCGGGCAGCAGCCCAACAACCCGCGCGCGATCGAACACGGCTCGGCGATGCTGGTCGTGGCGGCCGCGGGCAGCGATCTCACCTACGAGTGGCGCCGCGCCAGCGGCACGGTCGTGAAGAGCGGACCGGAGCCGTACCTGCTGCTCGCGGGTCTCTCCACCAACGACGACGACGATTGCTACTACGTGGTGGTCAGCAACGATCTCGGCACCGCGACGAGCGAACAGGGGTGTCTCACGGTCGAGAACATCGACTGGTACCTCGATCCCTCGGACGATCCCGACAGCAACGACGACTACGGCTACGCGCTGGGCTTCGGCGAAGGGGTCATGAAGATGACGCAGACCGTCACCGGCCCCTTGACGGGATCCGTGGGCGGACAACTCGGCTTTCCGCTGCAATTCGGACCGCCGGAAAGCTGCTACATGGGTTCTTACGGTGGCACGACCATCGACGGTGTGCCGGTGGCCGCGGAGGTGGCCCCGCCGCTCGGGCATCACACGCTGAGCGAATCCTGGAACGAGTGCTACACCGATGCGGACGACACGCGCCCGCAGAATGGCGCGTACCTGGTGGAGTACGACTTCCCGCAGGCGTGGGGCGTGGGCACGCTGACCCTTCATGTGAGCGAGCCCTACTTCAACGGCACGCTGCAGGCCGAGGTCGTCACCAGCGGTTCGGGAACCACACGGGCCGAGGAGTTCCAGATCACCATCCTCGAGGATTTCAGCTTCGGAGAGTTGCAGATCGTCAACGACAAGTCGATCGACGTCGAACGCCGCTATGCCAGCGACGGCATTTCCGTGGACGAAGCCGACGTGATCTTTCACGTGTCGATGGCAGGGTTCGACGCGAATGGCAGCGTCGGCACGCTCACCATCCGGGGGAACGATATCTTCCACCTGCGCCAGCACTTCGCCGAGGGCGACAGCGGCGAGCCGGAGTTCAGCTCCACCGGCACCCTGCTCGTGGAAATCGGCAGGTATGCGCTCGCGTTGCTGCAACCCAGCGGCACCTACCAGGGATGGGGAGTCCGCACGGTGCCTCCGGAGGAGTGTCCCGCGGACGTCTGCGCGGATCTGCCTGAATGATCGCGACCGCCGACCAAACTAGTCGGCACTTCGTCCGGATGTGATTGCGATCGCATACGCCAGCCCGGTCATGGGTTTCAATGACCCATGGCCGGGAATCTGCACCCTTCCGACTGGCGCAACGCGTCGCCCTCGACCAAGCGCCTGGCGCTGCTCGCATTGCTCGGCGTGCTGAGCGGGATCTTTCTCGTCAATCACTTTTCGGCCCGCGCCGCAAGAACCCGCGGCCCAACCATGCTCGCGCGCAATGACGCGGGCGAAATCCTGCTCGCGAATGGCCGCACGCTGTTCCTGGTCGATGCCGGCGAAACACGCACGCTCAGCCTTCCCGTCGCGCAGCTCGGACTGCGTGGCCCGGTGCTGTCGGTGGCGTCGGACGGCAAAGACTGGTATCTCGGCGATGACGCGACAGGCATGCTCCATCGCTGCGACCTGCGCGCGCGCCACTGCGTGGCGGCGCTGCGGTCCCAGCCCGAAGCGCGGATCTTCAGGCGCGCGCATCACGTGGCGTTCGCCGGCGATCGCATCTTCCTCACCGACTCCGCGGCCCACCGCGTCTTCGAATACGACCGGGATGGCAACGAGTTGCGGTCGACGCGCACGTCGCCGCTGCGGCTGTGCTTCCCGAACGGCATCATCGCGCTGGACGATGGCCTGTACGTCGCGGACACCAACAACTTCCGCATCGCGCGACTCGATCTGGCGAACCCCGAACACGCGACCACCGTGCTGCGCACCCACGTGGGCGCGCCGCTCGAGCGCGCCAACTGCAACTCCCGCAGCGGCGCGCTCGCGAAGCGCGGTTCGCCCGTCCTGAACACCCTGCTCGACTCGTCCAACACCGTGCCGCGCGAGGCGCGCCCGCCGGCACGGCCGGACCGCGTCTGGCCCGCGAGCCTGCTGCGCACGAGCAGCGGCGAATGGTGGCTCATCCAGATGGCCAATCGCATGCGCATGGGCGATGTCATCCGTTACGACGCGGACGGCCGTCCGCTCGGCCGCGTCGAGCTGCCGCCGGAGGCCGACCCCATCGAATTGATCGAAGCACATGGCGCGGTGCTGATCACTGACGCAGGCCTCACGCGTGTCCACCGCGTGACATTGGACGGCCATCTGTCGGGTGAATGGGGACCGCAGGACTTCCGCGTGCTGCTCGGCGCCATCGGCGCCGAGCGCCGCGAACAGCGGGCGCTGGTGTATGTGTCATACGCGGTGATTGGCGTCGGCTCGCTCGCGGCGCTGTTCGTGGTCGTGATCGAGTTGCGACGCAGGCGCCGCGAGGACTGGGCGCGCCACGGCACCTTGCGCCCGGTGGCGATCAAGCCCGCCGCGCTGGGCCATGAGCCGGTATGGATTCCGCTCGATCCGGAGTTTCAGCTTCGAGTGCGGCGCGCATCCTTGATATTGGGCGCACTCATGCTCGTGCCCGCGGTGTACTTCCTGTACATGGCCAGCGAAGTGCGCCTCGACACGACAGTTGGAAAGCTCCACGCCATCAAGATCGCGACATTCCTGGTCATGCTGCTGGTCGCCGGTGTTTTCTGGGCCATGGGAGTCAGCCGCCTGGCGCGGCGCCGCATCGGCGTGACCCGCAGCGAAGTGCGCTACGACCCGGGCACGGGCGACCTCAAGACCTCGCGCTGGGAAGACGTGCGGGTGAGCTCGAACGGCATCCTGGTCGGACGCCACCTGTTGCAGGTCATCGACCCGCGCGGTCGCTTCCTCTATCCGCAGGCGCAGGTCGAGGCACAGATCCTCAGCCGACTGCAGCCCGACGCGTTCGTCAGCAACCCGCGGATCCTGTGGGAGACCCTGCGGCGCGGGAACGTGGCGCTCTGGTTCACCGCGATCTCGTTCGCGCTGTACGTTGCCATCCTCGTGCTCAAGTCGTCACGACCGGACCTGCTGCAACGCATGGGCGCGCAATTCATCGATTGGTTGCGTTGAATCGCGCCGCCGTGCTGGCGCGAGCGTGGCGCCGTCCTGGCTGTCATCATTTGTGACGACACGCTTCGGTAGACCGTGTCCGCGGCAACCCGGCAACATTAGACTGTCGCGCATGAATCCCACCCCGGAGCCTGCGCCCGCCGATTCACCACCCATTCGCGTGGTCGTCGTCGAAGACGACCCGCGCTTCCGGGCCGCATTCATCGCCGCCATCGGGAATTCACCCGGCCTCGAACTGCTGTCGCAGGCGGCGTCCCTGCAGCAGGCAATGGCACTGCTGTCGGGCCCCGCGCCGGACGTGCTGCTGGTCGATCTCGGCCTGCCCGACGGCTCGGGCGTGAGCCTGATCCAGGCCGCGCGCATCGCCTGGCCCGCGACCGACGTCATGGTGAGCTCGGTGTTCGGCGACGAATCGCACGTGCTGCGCTCCATCGAGGCGGGCGCCGTGGGCTATCTGCTCAAGGACAGCGAACCGGAGCGCATCGTCGAGCAGATCCGCAGCGTGCGTGCCGGCGGCAGTCCGATCAGTCCCTTGATCGCGCGCCAGGTGCTGGCGCGGCTGCGACCCTCCGCGACCAGCACCGAGACCTCGCTGTCGGCGCGTGAGACCGAGGTGTTGAGCTACATCACCAAGGGATTCAGCTACGACGAAATCGTGCGGCTGCTGCAGGTGTCGCGGCCCACCGTTCTCACCTACGTGCGCCGGATCTATGCCAAGCTTCAGGTCAACTCCAAAACCGAGGCGGTATATGAGGCGCGCAAGCTGGGCCTCACGCGCGATTAGCCTGCTCTGCATCGCGGCCGCGTGCAGCTCCTGCCGTTTCATCGAGCCTACTCTTCCGCCTCCCGGGACCCTGCATCTCACGTCCGCCGAGATCGCGATTTCCTCCCCCGGCGATCTGCAGAATGCGCCGCCGCACCGCCTGCGGCTGCCGCCCACGCTGCAATGGTCACGCGTCTCCCTGCCGCACGCCGTTCCTCGCGCGCTGGTACCGCCGGACGGCAGCCGGGATTACCGGCGCATGGAATCCATCACGATGTGGTACCGCACCGAAGTGCCCGCGGCCGAAGTGACGCCGCGGCTCGCCGCGTTGTACCTGCCCCGCTGGCATACCTTCGGGTATCTGACCATCTATGCGGGTCACGCCCTCGTCTACAGCTCGAAGGAAGACGGCATTTTCGGCGCCTTCAACGATCCACTGCTGGTGCACCTGCCGCCCGAGCTGGTGAGTCCCGGGCGTCCGCTGTCCCTGGTGCTGCGGCTGGACAGCGTCCGGGAGATCGGCGGTGCACTCTCCACGGTGTGGCTCGGGCCTGCGGCGCGGCTGCGTTCGATGCACGACACGCGCCGCCTGTTGCAGAACGGCGTGCCGCGGATCACCAGCGCCATCTTCCTGGTGCTCGGGCTGTTCGCGCTCGGCATCTGGTGGCGCCGTCGGCACGAAGTCACCCAGCTGCTGTTCTTCGCGTTGTCGGTGCTGTTCTACGTGCGCAGCCTGCACTACTACCTCGCCGAGGTCTGGATTCCGGGCGAATGGTTCAGCTGGATCACGGTCAACTCGATCGGCTGGCTGGACGTGGTGACCTACTTCTTCGCCTTTCGACTCTATGGACAGCGTTGGCCACGCTTCGAACGTTTTTTCGTCGGCGCGATGGTGATCGCTTCGCTGATCACGCTGCCGCTCGGGATCTTCGACAACAACCTCGCGGTGTTCAGTCCGCTCGCCTATTTGATCTTCACCGGGGTGTCCTTCAGCGTCGCGATCCTGCTCAGCGTGGTCGCGTGGCGCCTGCGCGCGGCGGAGTGCATCGCGCTCGCGGCCATCCTCTGGCTGAATCTCGGGCTCGGCGTGCACGACTGGATGCTGCAGAACTGGCACACCGACATCGAGAGCATCTATCTGCTGCCCGTGGGCGTGGTGGCGCTGTTCGCCATGTTCCTGTGGCTGATCCTGCGTCGCTACCTCGGCGCGCTCGCTGCCAACGAGAAGTCCGGCGCGCTGCTCGAGGCGCGCCTGGCGGACCGCGAGCGCGAGCTGCGCGCCAGCTACGACCGGCTGCGCGACGTGGAACAGGCGCAACTGCTGTCGCAGGAGCGCCAGCGCCTGATGCGCGAGATGCACGACGGGCTCGGCTCGGCGCTCATGAGCTCGCTGATCGCCGTGGAGCGCGGCCAGATGCAGTCCGCCGACATCGTGCAGGTGCTGCGCGAGTGCGTCGACGACCTGAAGCTCACCATCGATTCGCTCGAGCCGGTGGGCGACGACCTGCTGATCCTGCTGGCGACGCTGCGGTTCCGGCTCGAGGGCCGGCTGCAGGCCGCGGGCATCGCGCTCGTCTGGGACGTGCAGGCCGTGCCGAGCCTCGGCTGGCTCAACCCGGCGCTGTCCTTGCACATCCTGCGCAGCGTGCAGGAGATCCTCACCAACGTGCTGAAGCACGCGCGCGCCCGCACGATCCGGCTCACGGCCACGCACGACGCGGAATTCGTCACCATCGAGGTGCAGGACGACGGCATCGGCTTCGACGTGGCGCTGGCCGGCGCGGGCCGCGGCCTTTCCAACCTGCGGCAGCGCGCCGCGACACTTGGCGCGCGACTGGAGATCGACTCGCGCCCGGGCGCGACACGCGTCCGCCTGCGGCTGCCATTGCGCATGTCGCCCGGCGCGCCGTGAGCGCCGGACGATCCTGCGCTCACGGGAACGAGACCCGCGTGACACGCCCGACGTCGTCGGCGCCCGTCTGGCCCAGCAGGACGTCATTGCCGCTCGGCATCAGGCTGAGGGAGCGGGTGTCGCCGGCCACCGGGATCAAGGCCTGCGGTTCCCAGACGCCATCGTGCAGGCGCCGCAGGTCGGCCTTGCCGCCATGGAACTCATGGGCGCCCGCCACGACCAGGTCGCCATTCAGGACGGTCAACGCGACCTGACTGTTGTACGTCTGGATCGCGGGATCGAACACCACCGGCACGAAGACCGTGCCATCGAAAGCCGCCAGCTTCACCTGGCTGCCGCCGAAGACCCAGGCGAGCCACGCCGTGCCGTCCGGCGTGTACTGGAGGATCGGCATGCCGGTGAAGCCGGCCGCGCGATCGATCACCGCGTCACTCATCCTCACCCAGGCCGTGCCATTGTGTTCGACCGCCACCACCGTCCCGCCGAAGACGTCTTTGCAGATCATCGCCACGACCGGATGGTCCTCGCTGTTCACCGTCACCGATTCGCTGACGACGAGGCCGCCCGAGCCCAGGGTGCAGCCGCCTGCCGTGGTGCCGTACACGGAGTTGTCGATCGCACCGAGCGGGGTCCATGCACCGCCTTCGAAGCGCTGCGTCTGGATCACGTTCAACGTGCCGCTGATGAACACCAGCACCGGGCGGTTCGCGCCGTCGACGGCCAGCCTCGGCCGCGCGCCGAAATTGCTCGCCGGCGCATGGTTCACCGGAAAGGCGGCGCCGAGCGGCTGCCATGAATTGCTCACGCTGTCGAACGAGCGCACGGGGACTTCGATGCTGGTGCCCGCGGCATCGAGCTGCTCGAAGGCGACGAATACCGTGCCGTCGGCGGCCACCGCGATCGTGGCATTGTCCGCGCCCGCGCCGCCGCTGTTCGTGACCATCGGCCGGTCGTTGATCACCGGGCCCAGCGGCACGAACTCGACGCCGTCGAAGCGCAGCGCCTGCAGGTCGTGGGTGTCCGGCGTCAGCCGCAGCGCATAGGCATCGCCCGAGCTGCTGGTGATCGGCGTGAAGTTCGTGGACTGCTGCAGCGCGAGGTCCGGGCCGAGTCGCGCGGAGCGCGACACGCTCCACGATGCCGCGATCGTCCCGCTGACCGCGTTGCCGGTCGCATCCTGCAGGCCGGCCCAGCTCACGCTCGCGACGCCGAGCGGGAATGGTTCGTCGGCGCGCACCGTCAGGGTGGTTTGCGCACTGTCGAGCGCCGGCGTGAACGCCACCTCGACCGGCGTCGTCTGTCCCACCGGCAGCACCGACAGGCGCACCACGTCGCTCAACGCGAAGGGCGCGGCGGTCACGGGCTCGTCGAAATCGATGGTGAACACCGTGTCCTGATCCACGTCCTGGTCCGCCGCCGGCGCGATGCCCGTCACCTGGGGCGCGGTGCGGTCGACGATCACGGTCACCGGGTCTCCGGTCCGCGAGATACCGGAGAGCGTGGCGCGCGGTTGCAGCGTGTGCTGGCCCTCGGCGAACGCGGAAGAATCCCAGAATCCGCGGTAGAAGAATTGCGCCGGGAAACTCGCCACGGCCGCGCCGTCGACCAGCAGGTCGACCGAATCCGGTGTCTTGCCCTCGACCACGATCTGGAACGGCAGGTCGCTCTTCGAATTGGTCGAGGTCGGCGCTTCGGGCTCGACCAGGCGTGGCGTCGGGACCTCGACACACGCCAGGTTGATGTTGGCCTGCATCGTGCCGTTCTTCGGCGGATTCACGTCGACGGAGCCGACGCAGGTCTTCTCGGCCACCTGCACCGTCGCCTCGAGCCGCGTGGTCGTGCCGCCCGGGACGACGAGCTCGGTCGGCACATTTACGGCCGCCTGGGTGGTTTGCACGGCGCCCGGACCGCCGCCGATCACGGTGCCGGTCACGTCGACCAGCGTATTCGCCGGCAGGTCCTCGCCGAGCGCGAGGACGTTCAGCGTCACGATGCCGCGGTCGGCGAATGCGTCAGAGTTCCACCAGGAAAAATGGTGGATGGTCGCGCGCATCTCGAGGCCGGTCGGCGATGCCGACGAGGCCGCGACGCTGCCCTCCCCCTCCTGCTGCCACACGCCGGTCGAAGGATCGAGCGACCAGAGCGGAATGGCGTCGCCGACCTCGATCGGCGTGCCGTCCTGGTACGCGCGCACGTAGATCGGCAGCTCGATGTCGGCGCTGGCCGCGGACGCGAGCGCGAGCTTCGCGCCGTCCTGCATCGGCACGAGCTCGGCGGTGCCGAAGCTCACGATCGGCTGGCGCGCCGTTCCCGGCGCCACACCTTCGAACAAGCCGGGGAATGCTCCGATGTCGACCTTGGCGACGTCGACGGGCGTCATGAACATCTGGATCGTGCCCGTCACCGCCTGGCCGGACGCCGTGACCAGCGCGCCGGCAGGAAACGTGACTTTCACGCCGTCGCGGCCGGTCGCGCTGCCGCCCGCCTCGATCGAATCGATCGGTTGCGCCGGCTCGCGCGGGATCAGCATCGCGCGCAGCGTGCCGG
Source organism: Steroidobacteraceae bacterium (assembly GCA_035718265.1). Lineage (GTDB taxonomy): Bacteria > Pseudomonadota > Gammaproteobacteria > Steroidobacterales > Steroidobacteraceae > CADEED01. The sequence continues at coordinate 23,833 of DASTHJ010000247.1, forward strand.
TGGTGGCATCGGCCGCCAGGTTCACGACCTTGTATTGATCGGCGAAGTCCGCCTTGCTGACGGCGACGACTTGTTCGGCACCGGTGGGAATCGTGAGGATGGCGTGGCCCTTGGCATCGGTCGTGGCCGTCGTCGCGCCCACGGACGTGGTCGCGTCGGCGACGAAGCGACCCTGTGTATCGAAGACCGTGATGTCCAACTGGGCGGTTGCCGCGGGTGCAGGTGAAGGTGCTGGCGCGGGAGCGGGTGCCGGTGCAGGTGCCGGCGGCGGCGTCGATCCGCCGCTGTCACCACCTCCGCCGCCGCAGGCCGCCAGCATGAGAGCGGCCGCTCCCATCCAGGGCCGCAGAGTGCGCCCGAAAGTGGATCCGCGCATTCCGGGCTCGTTCCGCAATGTTCGTGATTCGGTCATCGGAGGGCTCTCTCTTCACGTTGTTCTCACCGTCCGATGTCAGTCTACGAATGCGCTGCTGAATCCTTTGTCATCAGAAATGATGACGGTCATCGAGCTCGACGAAGCCGGGAACGATCCACGAGCCAAGAGACAACTAGACAGAGCGCGGATCGGGATGCTTCAACGGCTTGCGAGAGGCGCGCGCCAGCCGGCCGGTCGCCTCGGCATCGCCGGGAACGGTCCGGGTCTTCGGGTCGTAGCTGATCGTGCGGCCCAGCTCCTGCGCGACGTTCGCGAGGAAGCAGCCCGTTGCATCGCAGGTGCGCGCTGCGGAAAACTCCCGTCATGACTCGCGAACCACCTTTCGATTCTCATGCCCGCCAATGGCTCAGGGAGCAGATCGAACGCGGCTGCAGCCGCCGGGAGATCGCCGACATCCTGTTCCAGCAGGGTTATTCAGTGGCCACGGTGCGCGCGCAGATGGGCGCGGCGTATCCGGAGGTGCTGACGCAGTCGACCGAGCCCCTGGTGCCGCCGCCCATCCTGCGCCGCCCGCGCCGCAACCTGCACCGGGTCGACACCGAAAAGCTAGAGCTCTACGTGCTGGAGGACTTCATGAGCGCGAACGATTGCGACCGCCTCGCCGCGCTGATCCGCCATCATCTGAATCCCTCGCCGGTCGCCGGCACGGTCACCGACGCCGACTACCGGACCAGCCGCACGTGTTTTCTTTCCCATCTGCGCAGTCCGCTGGCCGTGAAGGTCAATCAGCGCATCTGCACGATCATGGGCATCAATCCGGAATATTCGGAAGGCATCCAGGCCCAGCACTACGAGACCGGACAGCAGTTCAAGGCGCATCGCGATTTCTTCATCTCGGGCAGCGTCTACCGGCAGAACGGACCCGAGCTCGGCAATCGCACCTGGTCGTTCATGGTGTATCTCAACGAGGGCATGGGCGGCGGCGGTACCCGCTTCCACGTGATCGATCAGGTCTTCGAGCCTCGCAAGGGTCGCGCACTCTTCTGGAACAACCTTTACCCGGATCGCCGGCCGAATTGGGATACCCTGCACAGCGGCGAGCCGGTCACCTCCGGCCACAAGGTCATCATCACGAAATGGTTCCGCGAGTTCGGCGCGGGGAAGATGTTCCTGGACTGAGACGGCGAGCCATGACCGGAACCCGGCACGTCTTGTCCGCCGCATCTGACGGCCACGGGCCAGGTCCAGTACATGCAACAGCGCGATATCCTCGCGCTGGTAAAGCCGCGCCTCGCGCCCCATCCGACCGACCGGGAGACCCTCTG
>DASTHJ010000248.1:0-7354 GCA_035718265.1 Steroidobacteraceae bacterium
TTCTTCCGCCCGGGCTACATCGGCAACCTGGTGCAGCAGTGGATTCCCTCGCTGGACGGTGTCGAAACGCGCCTCAAGGCCGGCATCCGCGTCGCCGACGTGGGTTGCGGCTACGGATACTCGACCATCCTCATGGCGCAGGCCTTTCCGAAATCGAGTTTCGTCGGCTTCGACTCTCATCATGGGTCCATCGATGCGGCGCGGCTGCGCGCGACCGAAGCCGGAGTCGCCGACCGCGTGAGCTTCGCGGTGGGTGGCGCCAAGGATTTCGGTGGCGGCGCCTACGACTTCATCACCGTGTTCGACGCGCTGCACGACATGGGAGATCCCGATGGTGCTTCGCGCTACGTGCTGTCGAAGCTCGCGCCCGGCGGAACCTGGATGATCGTCGAGCCGTACGCCGGCGACCGCATCGAGGAAAACCTCAACCCGATCGGCCGCGCCTACTACGCCGCTTCCACGCTGATGTGCACACCCTGCTCGCTGTCGCAGGAGGTCGGGCTGGCCCTGGGCGCACAGGCGGGCGAGGCTCGCCTGCGCGCCGTGGTCACGGGTGCCGGATTCGGTCACTTCCGGCGCGCGATGCAGTCACCGGTGAATCTGGTATTCGAAGCCCGCCGTTGATGGCCTAATGGGGACATTCCCCGTTTCCTAGCAAACGGGGACAGGCTTGCGCATGCACGGAGCGAGGCTCGAGTCTGTCCCCGTTTGCTAGGAAACGGGGAATGTCCCCATTACGCCACGGCGATCGGGGTGGAGCGGAAGTGCGGACTGGGCTTGCAGGCTTCCTTGATGAGCTGCCATCCCGGGCGATACTTCGACACGGCGACCTCGAGCTCGGCGGCACCGAGCCTGGGGAACTCCGCGGCCACCGACTCCAGCATCACGGTGAAGCGCGGCAGTCCCTTGGGAAATTTCGCGCGCTTGGTGAACACGATGCGGCCCTCGACCGGCAGGTCGTTGGCGATCGCCTTGACGCTGGCGATGCGGTCGTAGAGGCCGGACTGCGGATTCGCGAAGGTGCGGCGCCGCGGGCCGTCCATCAGCGTCCAGTCGGTCATCTGGTCGCCGCCGAACACGTTGCCGATCATGTCGCGCAGATCGATGATGACCACGCCCCGGCTGGTCAGCAGCACGAAATCGAGGTGGAAATCGCCGCCGTTGCCGTCCGGTACGAGCACGTTGCGCAGGTAGTCCGCGGCGCCGCTGGTGAGGCGTGCGACGCGGCGCGCGTCACGGCGGCGCAGCATCCAGGCGCGGCCGCCGAAAAATCCGAGCAGTGCCACGGCCGCGGCACCGAGCACGAGCATCGCGAACTGGATCTGAGTGAGGCCGAACGGAGGATTCAATCTTTGCTCACTGTTCTCTGGAGCGCCTCGCTGAGCGCGGCCAACCGGGGATCGAGGTCGGACGCGGACACGGGACGCGAGAACAGTTTAGCAAGGGAATCCGGAATTTCGATTGGCCGCCCCATGAGCGGCTCCACGATTTCGCGAAATTTTGCCGGATGAGCGGTCGAGACCAGGATCCAGTGCGCGTCCGTACGCTCGCCCGGGCTCATGCGCGCGTACACCTCGGCCGCCGTGGCGGTGTGCGGGCACCAGACTTTCCCGTAATTGTGGAAATCGGCCTTGATGCGCGCCTCGATTTCGGCGTCGGTCACGCTTTCCGCCCGGACCGCGCCGCGCACTTCCTCGATGTCCGGAAACAGCGCGCGCAGGCGTTCCATGTTGCTGGGCGAGCCCACGTCCATGGCGGACGCGAGCGTCGGCACGCTCGGCCGGGGCTGCCAGTCGCCGGTTCTCAGGAATTCCGGCACCGTCCGGTTGGCGTTGTGCGCCAGCACGATGCGGCCGATCGGCAACCCGAGGCGGCGCGCCCACACGCAGGCCACGGAATTGCCGAGGTTGCCGCTCGGGATGATGAAGTTAGGCGCGACGCCGTGGCGCCGGTACACCGCCAGGCTGGTCGCCGCGTAGTAGACCGCCTGTGGCAGCAGCCGTCCGAGGTTGATGCTGTTGGCCGACGACAGCTCGAAGCGCGCCTTGAGGCCCGGGTCGACGAACGCCTCCTTCACCAGCCGCTGGCAATCATCGAAGCTGCCGGCGACGCGGAACGCGTGCACGTTGTCGCCCCAGCAGGTGAGCTGGCGCTCCTGGGTCGGCGAAACCAGGCCCTTGGGAAACAGCACGGAAACCGCCACACCGGGGCGCCGGTGAAAGGCCGCGGCCACCGCGCCGCCCGTGTCGCCCGAGGTGGCCACCAGGATGTTCAGCGGCCGCGTGGCCTTGGCGCGCAGGCGTTGCAGGCAGGCTGCCAGGAACCGGGCGCCGAAATCCTTGAAGGCCGCAGTCGGGCCGTGGAACAGTTCGAGCACGGAGAGCTTTTCGCCGTCGACCGGATTCAACGGCGCGGGAAAATCGAACGCGTCGCGCACGATGGCCGGTATCTGCTCCGCGAGCGCGTCGCCGGCGACGAACGGCTGCAGCATCACGGCCGCCACCTCGGGCAGCGTGCTCGCGCCATCGAAAGCCTGCAGCGGGATCGTCGGCCACTGTTCGGGGACGTAGAGTCCGCCGTCCGGGGCGAGACCCTGGGTGATCGCGGCGCCGAAGGAGACGGCGGGCACCTGCCCGCGGGTGCTCACGTACTTCATGGCATCACGCAATGACGTGTGCGCCGGTCGAGGAGATCGGCACGATCCACGCGTCCGCCGCCTTGCCGGCGGCGTTGAAGGCCGCCACCATGGCATCACGCACGCGCGGCGCGTCGGCATCCAGCGACCAGGCGAACATGCTCGGCCCGGCACCCGAGATCGTGCAGCCCAGCGCGCCGGCGCGCATCGCGCCCTCGCGCACCGCGTCGAAGCCCGGGATGAGCTGCGAGCGCTGCTTCTCGATGATCACGTCCTCGAACGAAGCGCGGATCACGTCCAGGTCGTTGGTGTAGCAGCCGGAGATGAAACCCGCCAGGTTCGCGGTCTGCCAGATGAAATCCGACATCTGCACTTCTTTCTTCAGGATGCCGCGCGCCGCCTTGGTCGAGAGGAACAGGTGCGGATGCACGAGGATGGCGCGGATGCCGTTCGGCACCGGGATCTGCTTGATGCGCGGGTTGTCGATGCCGACGGTGAGCACCAGGCCGCCGAACAGGCTGGGCGAGATGTTGTCGACGTGCAGCGAGCCGGAGGAGACCGCCTCGCCCTGCATCGCGAACTTGAGCAGTTCGATCTTGGAGAGGGGCTTCTCGAGCAGCGCGTTCGCGGCGACCACCGCGGCGACGGCCGACGCGGCCGAGCCGCCGAGGCCGGAACCCAGCGGGATACCCTTGTCGATGAAGGCATCGAAACCGAAGCCTGGCGCGAGCGCCTCCTGCATGGCGAGCAGCGCGCGCCCCGCGGTGTTGCGCTCCGGGTCGCGCGGAATGTCCTTCACGACACCCGAGGACCCGGAAATGGTGACGCCGGGCTTGTCCGTGCGCGTCACGGTGCAGCGGTCGCCGAGCACGTCGACCGAGAACCCGAGGATGTCGAAGCCGATCGCGACGTTGGCGGCCGAAGCCGGCGCGAATGCCGTAGCCTTCACGGGATGCGCAGCCTGCGCGCTCACAGGTGTGCCCCCAGGTAGCTGCAGACGCGCAGCAGGTCCGCGAACACGCCGGCCGCGGTGACCTCCGGCCCGGCGCCCGGACCCTGCACGATCAGCGGGTTGGTGTTGTAGCGCTCGGTGGCGTAGCGCACCACGTTGTCGGTGAGCGCGATGTTGGCGAACGCATGCGCGCGGTCGAGCTCGGCCACGCCGACCGTGGCCTTGCCATCGGCGGTCAGCCGTCCCATGTAGCGCAGCACCTTGCCGCGTGCCGCGGCCGCGTCGAACCGCTTCTTCATCTCGCCGTCGAACTGCGGTAGTTTGGCCAGGAATTCCTCGGCCGTGCCCTTCTCCAGGCCCGGCGGGATCAGGCTTTCCACCTGCACGTCCTGCATCTCGAGCTTCAGCCCCATCTCGCGCCCGAGGATGATGACCTTGCGCACGAAATCCGTGCCCGAGAGGTCGTCGCGTGGATCCGGCTCGGTGTAGCCGCGCTGCTTGGCGTCCCGAACGATGTCCGAGAACGGCGTCTTGCCGTCGTAGACGTTGAACAGGTAGGCCAGCGTGCCCGAGAAGATGCCTTCGACGCTTGCGATCTTGTCGCCGGTCTCGCGCAGGTCGCGCAGCGTGGAGATCACCGGCAGGCCCGCGCCCACGGTCGCCTCATACAGATAGGAACTGCCGCCCGCCTTGCGCGCCGCCTTGAGCGACTCGTAGTAGGCCAGCGGCCCGGAATTCGCCTTCTTGTTCGGCGTGACCACGTGGATGCCGGACTTGAGCCATTCGGCATAGTGCTGCGCCACGCCCTCGTCCGCCGTGCAGTCCAGGATCACGGTGTGCGGCAGGTGATCGACGTGCAGGTGCTCGGCGAACTTGCCGAGGTCGGCGGGCGTGCTGCCGGCATCGAGCGCCGGCTTCCACGCATCGAGCGGCACGCCGGCCTCGGACAACAGCATCTTCCGGCTGGTCATCAGGCCGCGAACCCTCAGGTCGAGATTGAAGTCGCGCAGCAGCCGGTCGCGCTCGGCGGCGATCTGCCGCAGCAGCACCTTGCCGACCGCGCCCGGACCGATCAGGCCGATCGATATCGTGTGCGGCGAGAGATAGAAGCCGGAATGCACGGCGCGCAACGCACGCGTCGCGTCCTTGCCGTCGACCACCACCGAGATGTTGCGCTCCGAGGCACCCTGCGCGATGGCGTGCACGTTGACAGTGGCCGAGCCCAGCGCGTTGAACACCTGGCCGGAGATGCCAGGGAGCCCTGCCATGCCGTCGCCGACCACGGCGAGGATGGCGAGCCCCTGGTCGACCTGGATGCTCTGGATCTGGCCTTCCTTGATCTCGCGGTCGAACGCCGCAGCGACCACGCGCGCGGCGCGCTCCGCCTCGACGCCGGGGATCGCGCAGCAGATGGAATGCTCGGAACTGCCCTGCGAGATCAGGATCACCGAGATCCCCTCCTCGCGCAGCGCGCCGAACAGCCGGTGCGCGGTGCCGGGCACGCCGATCATGCCGGCGCCTTCCACGTTGACCATCGCGATGTTCTCGATGGACGTGATGCCCTTGACGGGTAGTTTGGAATCGGGCCGGGCGCAGATCAGCGAGCCCTGCTTCTGCGGCGCGAAGGTGTTGCGGATCCAGATCGGGATGCCACGGCCCACGGCCGGCGCCATGGTCTGCGGATGGATGACCTTGGCGCCGAAGTACGCCAGCTCCATGGCCTCGTTGTACGACAGCGCGTCGATGACCTTGGCGTCCGGCACGCGACGCGGATCCGCCGAGAGCACGCCGTCCACGTCGGTCCAGATGTGGATTTCGGCGGCGTCCAGCAGCGCGCCGAAGATCGAGCCGGAGAAGTCGCTGCCGTTGCGACCCAGCGTGGTCTGCACGCCGCGCCGGTCGCAGGCGATGAAGCCGGTGATGATCAGCGTGCCCTGGAAGTCCGCCGGCACGAGCGAGCGCAGTCGCGCCCGCGATTCTTCCCACTGCACGGCCGGGCCCAGCGGCCCCCACTCGACGACCACGACTTCGCGCGCGTCGATCCATTTCACTTCGCCCGGACGCTTGCCGGTGGCGAAGAACTCGCGGAACAGCCTGGTGGACCAGAGTTCGCCGTAGCCGGCGATCAGGTCGCGCACGTTCTGCGCGGCCGAGCGCGTCAGCTTGACCGTGTGCAGGATGCCCTCGATGTCGTGCCGGTCGCGGTCGAAGCCGGCCATGTAGAGCTTCGCGGCGCCCGCGCCGAGTAGCGACTGCGCGATGCTCGCGTGACGCTCGCGCAACGCATCGAGCTCGCCGCGCCAGGCGTCGTCCTGCGCTTCCGCGCGCGCCACGAGGCCGAGCAGCGCGTCCGTCACCCCGCGACAGGCCGACAACACCACGCCCAGTTTTCCGGGCGGCAGCGCTTCGAGGATGCTGGCGACGCGACGAAAGCACTCGGCGTCGGCGACCGATGAACCGCCGAATTTGTGTACGACCCAGGCGGATGGGTCAGAGGCTGGCATTGAGAATCGTGACCGTGGTTCGGAGGCAAAAAAGCCCGGCAAATCTACTGGTTGGACCCTCAGGCGCGCAAGCACACGCGACCGATATGTGGCATATATCGTGCACCGCGATGAGCCTGCACCGACTAATCCCGCTGTTCGAGCGTGCCCGCTCGTCCGATGAGCCGTTGGTGCTGGCCACCGTGATCCGCACTGCCGGATCGACCTATGCCAAGCCGGGCGCCCTGATGCTGATCGCGGCCGACGGCGAATACGCCGGCCTGCTGTCCGGCGGGTGCCTGGAGGGAGATCTGCGCGAGCATGCCCGCGAGGTCATCGCCAGCGGCGAGGCGCGCATCGTGAGCTATGACCTGCGCAGTCAGGACGACCAGCTGTTCGGGCTCGGTGCCGGGTGCGAAGGAGCCATGGACATCCTGCTGACGCGCCATGGCCCGGCGCCGCCGGGCACGGGCGGGTGGCAGCCGCTCGCCATGCTGGAGCGCGCCTTCCGGCTCGGTCACGAGCTGCGCATCGCCTTCGTGACGCAAACGGGTGCGACGCACCTGCCGCTGGGCATGTGGATCCCGGCGCAGGGCGATCTCGGCTTCGACGCCAGCGCCGATCCGACGGCCCAGGCCATCCTGGAGGGCGCGGCGCGCGCCCCGGGCAATACCCTGACGCGCCTCGCGGACTCCGGCATCGAGCTGTTCGTCGCCGCCGTCGCACCGCCGCCGCAGGTGTTGTTGTTAGGCGGCGGCCCGGACGCGCGGCCCGTGGCGGCGCTCGCGGACTTCCTCGGCTGGCGCGTGACCGTCGTCGATCACCGCAGCGCGTACCTGGACCCGGCGCGGTTCCCCGCCGCCACGCGACTGGTGGAGTCGCCGGCAACCGCCCTGGCGGAGGTCGTGCGCTTCGCGGATTTCTCCGCTGCGATCGTCATGAGTCACCACCTGGAATCCGACCTGCACTACCTGCGCGCGCTCGCGTACTCCGGCAGTCCCTACGTCGGCCTGCTGGGACCGGCCGCGCGGCGCGAGAAACTGCTGGCCGATCTGGGCGAACCCGCGTCGGCGCTGCGCGCGCGCCTGCGCGCCCCCGTGGGGCTGGACATCGGCGGCCGCACGCCCGAGGCCATCGCGCTCGCCATCGTCGGTGAAGTGCAGGCCGCGCTCGCCGGACGCGGCGGCAGGCCGTTCAGCGAAACCGCGCAATGACGGCGCGCCACGCATGACGGAGCTGCTGCCGCTGATCGGCATCCTGGCCGCCTCCGGCGTGTTCGCGGGC
>DASTHJ010000249.1:0-2129 GCA_035718265.1 Steroidobacteraceae bacterium
GCTGCAGGTGATCGCCGAGCAGGAGCATGGTGTCGACCCGGTCATGAGCCGTGACTTCCTCTCACAGGTCATCCGCTCGTACGGCGGCCAGTTGCAGGGAATGCTCTCGAGCTATCTCGAGCAGAGCATGAAGCTCTTCAACACGCAGCAGCGCGAGCTGCGCGACAAGGTGAAGGCCGTCGTCGGCATGGACCCGGTGGAAACCGTCGCCGGTGTCGCCCAGCGCAACTACCAGCGCTGGCGGTCCGTGCAGGACGAGATCTTCCGCACGCTGATGAGCGCGACGGGACGCGGCGCACGCGACGGCGAAGACAAACCCGGCGAGACGGCCAGCCACCAGTAGGCCGCCGTCGCCGGTATCACCCGCTCTCCGCGCGGAGCGCGGGGCCGATTCGCGCAACCTTATTCCAGCAGATGGCGCAATGTCCCCAGTGTGACGGCTCCCCGCTGGTCCACTCCATGCTCACGGAAAATCTCGCCGGCTACAGCTGCGGCAAGTGCCTGGGCACGCTGCTGAGCCTGGTGGCGTATCGCGCCTGGCGCGAGAACACCGGGCGCGAGCGGCTGCCGGCGACCCCGGCGGCGGTGCCCGATATCGACACGCCCGATTCCATCGCCGCCAAGAAATGCCCCAAGTGCCGTTCGTTGATGAGCAAGTACCGCATCACGGCCGGCAAGACCAATCGCCTGGACTATTGCCCGCATTGCGAGGAAGTCTGGTTGGACGACGGCGAGTGGCAACTGGTCGAAGGGCTGGCGATTTCCGGCGACTTTGCGCGGCTGTTCACGCAGGCCTGGCAGAACATGGTGACGGTGGAGTTGGCCGGATCGATGGAAGCGGAGCGGCTCCGCACGCTCCTCGGCGGCGACTATGAACGCGTCGAGGAGATGCGCGAGTGGATCCAGGCACACCCGCGGCGTCTCGAAATACTGGCGCGCCTCACAAGACGCAGGTAGGTATTGTCAGGGGCTCACGCCCCACAACGGAAAACGCCGCCCCATCTTTGAAAGATGGGGCGGCGTCCGTGTTGTGGCTCTACGGTCCTGCGTCAGGCCGCGTCGACGTTCCGCATGCTCAGGCGCACCCGACCTTGCCGGTCGACTTCGAGCACCTTCACGCGCACGTTGTCGCCTTCCTTGAGCTTGTCCGACACCTTCTCGACGCGCTCCTCGCTGATCTGCGAGATGTGCACCAGGCCGTCGCGGCCCGGGAGAATCGTGACAAACGCGCCGAAGTCCATCAGGCGCACGACCTTGCCTTCGTAGACGCGGCCGACTTCGACGTCTGCGGTGATCAGCTCGATGCGGCGCTGGGCCTCGCGGCCCGCGGCACCCGAGACGCTCGCGATCTTGACGGTGCCGTCGTTCTCGATGTCGATGGTGGTGCCGGTCTCCTCGGTGATCTGGCGGATGACCGCGCCACCCTTGCCGATGACGTCGCGGATCTTCTCGGGGTCGATCTTCAGATTGATGATCGACGGCGCCCAGTCGGACATCTTCTCGCGTGGCGCGGAGATGACCTTGTTCATCTCGCCGAGAATGTGCAGGCGGCCGGTCTTCGCCTGCGCGAGGGCCACCTTCATGATCTCGGGCGAGATGCCCTCGACCTTGATGTCCATCTGCAGCGCGGTGACGCCATCCTTCGTGCCCGCGACCTTGAAGTCCATGTCGCCGAGGTGGTCCTCGTCACCGAGGATGTCGGTGATGACCTTGAAGCGTTCGCCCTCGAGCACCAGGCCCATGGCGACGCCCGCGACCGGCGCCTTGATCGGCACGCCCGCGTCCATCAGCGACAGCGACGCGCCGCACACCGAGGCCATGGACGAAGACCCGTTCGACTCGAGGATCTCCGAGACGATGCGGATGACGTAGGGGAATTTCTCCATGTCCGGCATCATCGCGGCGACGCCGCGGCGCGCCAGGTTGCCGTGGCCGATCTCGCGGCGCTTCGGCGAACCCATCATGCCGGTCTCGCCCACCGAGAACGGCGGGAAGTTGTAGTGGAGCATGAAGGGCTCGCGACGCTCGCCTTCCAGTGCGTCGATGATCTGCGCATCGCGGCCGGTGCCCAGCGTCACGGTGACCAGCGCCTGCGTTTCACCACGCGTGAACAGCGCCGAACCATGCGT
>DASTHJ010000250.1:0-14245 GCA_035718265.1 Steroidobacteraceae bacterium
CCACTGGTATCGGGGAGCATCCAGTCGACCAGCAGCAGGTCCGGCCGCTTGTCGGCGACCTGCGCGCGGGCGGCGCGCGCATCGGCGGCCTCGCGCACTTCGAAACCGGCGCGACGCAGGCCGAAGGCGATCATTTCGCGAATCGGCCGCTCGTCCTCGACGACCAGAATGTTCTTGGCGGGCATGTTTCCTGGCACGACATCACGGGTGACGGTTTTGTGGCGTGCGGATTACAGCCGGATTCTATTTCAGTTTCGTGACGGCACCGGGTCGACGACGCGGTCCCGCACGTAGACGGGCACGGCGGCCTCGGGCGGCAGCAGCTGACCGGCGGCCGCGGCGGCCTGGGCGAGCTCGAGGACTTCGGAAGCGCGTGGCAGCACCTCGGGTTCCACGCGGGCGCCCGCCGCGCGGCAGCGCTGCGCGAGCTCCGGGTACACCGCCAGTCCGCGACCCGCGGCGACCCAGGCAGCATTCGCGACGGCCGGGAGCGTGACGCTCGCCGCGCCGCTCACGTGCTCGACGCCCTGCGCGCGCACGACTCCATCGACCGAGAATTCAGCCCAGTACACCTCGCGCATGCGCGCATCGTTGACCGCGAGGACACGGCACGCATCCGGGTGCAATGCCAGGGCGCGCTGCGCCACGGCCGCGAGGTCCGACACCGGGACCACGCCCAGGTCCGCACCGAACGCCAGCCCCTGCGCGACACTGGCCGCGAGCCGCACGCCGGTGAAACCGCCCGGACCACGACCGAAGGCAATGGCCTGCAGCGACTGCAGGGTCACACCGGCTTCGGCGAGCAGCTCGTCGATCATGGGCAGCAGCCGCTCGCCGTGACCGCGCTCCATCTCGACGTAACGCTCCAGCACGCGGCCGTCGAGACCCAGCGCGACCGAACAGGCTTCGGTCGCGGTATCCAGCGCGAGCATCCTCATGCCGGCTCGCCGTTGATTGCGCCGCCGAGCGGCACGCGCAGCGTCCCGCCCGGCGCGAGCCCCGCGATGCGCCGCAGGAATTTCTCGGCATCGTGTGCCTCGCGTGTCACCGGCAGCGGCGGCAGGCTGGCGCGGAACACGCGGCCATACGGCTTGTCGACGATGCGCGGATCGCAGATCACGACCACGCCGCGATCCGTCTCGCTGCGGATCAGGCGGCCGACGCCCTGCTTCAGGGCCAGAGCGGCCTCGGGCAGCTGGTATTCGCGGAACGCATTGCCGCCCTGCGCCTTCAGGTGTTCGATGCGCGCGCGTGTCAGTGCGTCGTCGGGCGAGGCGAACGGCAATTTCTCGATGACCACCAGCCGCAGCGCGTCGCCCCTGACGTCGACGCCCTCCCAGAAGCTCGCGGTGCCGAGCAGCACGGCATTGCCGGATTCACGAAAGCTGCGCAGCAGTTGCTCGCGCGGCGCCTCGCCCTGCACGAGCAGCGGGAACTCGGCCAGCTCCGCCCAGCGCGAGCGCACGAGCTGCGCGGCGCGCTGCAATGCGCGGTGGCTGGTGAACAGTACGAACGCGCCTCCGGCCGAGGCTTCGATCAGCGGCACGGCGATGTCGATCACCGCCTGGGTGTGCGCCGGCGCGGCCGGATCCGGCAGGCGCGCCGGTAGATAGAGCAGCGCCTGGGATTCGAAATCGAACGGGCTCGGGATGGCGAGTGTCTCGGCATCCGCCAGTCCCAGCCGCGAGGTGAAGTGCGCGAAGTCCTCGCCCACCGAGAGCGTGGCCGAAGTGAAGATCCAGGCGGCACGCGTCGCGCCGGTCATCGCGGCGAAGCGCTCGGCCACGTCGAACGGCAACAGGCTCAGCGAGAAGCCGCGCTGCGTCAGCTCGACGCTGCGCGCGCCCTCGTGCTCTTCCGCCTGCGTGATGAGATCGAGCCGCGCGGCCAGCTCCGTGGCGCGCGCCGCGGCCTGCACGATGCCGGGCTCGCGGCCCTGCTCGTTGAGCGCCGCGGTCACCGCCCGCAGCGCTGCGGCGAGTGCGCCGGATGCATCGGCGAGCGGCGTGTCCGCGGCCAGCCAGTCGGGCCGCGGCGTCACGCGCAGGATTTCCGCGAGTGCGGCGAGCCCACGCTCCACGGCGCCCAGCTCGTCGCCGAGCGCGCCCACGGGCGCACGCGCCTGCATGAGCTCCTGGCGCGCATCGCGCACCAGCAGTTCCACCTGCCGGCTGCCGAAGCGCGCGCCGAAGAACTGCGTGGCCAGGTCCGGGACCTGGTGCGCCTCGTCGATGATGACCGCGTCCGCGGTGCCGAGCAGATCGCCGAAGCCGTCTTCCTTCAGGGCGAGGTCCGCGAGCAGCAGGTGATGGTTCACGATGACCACGTCGGCCTCGATGGCGCGGCGTCGCGCCTCGACCACGTGGCAGCGGCCGATGTGCGGGCAGCGCGCGCCCAGGCAGTTCTCGCGCGTCGAGGTGACCTGTGGCCAGAGCGGATGCGAATCGCCGAGATCCGGCACTTCCGCCAGGTCGCCGCTGCGGGTGATGGTGGACCAGCGTTCGACGCGCGCCAGCATGCGATCGCGCGTACCCGTGAAACTGCGCTGCGCGCCCGGCGGCGCCTGTCCCACCTGCGCGAGCCGGTAGCTGCAGAGATAATTCGACCGGCCCTTGAGCAGCGCGACGCGCGCCGGCACGCCGATGGCGCCGGCGACCTGCGGCAGGTCCTTGTTGAAGAGCTGGTCCTGCAGCGTGCGCGTGCCGGTGGAGATCAGCACGCGCCGGCCGGAGAGCAGCGCGGGCACGAGGTAGGCGAAGGTCTTGCCCGTACCGGTGCCCGCCTCGACGACCAGCGGCGCGCGGTTGGCGAGCGCCTGCCCGATGCGCAGCGCCATCGCGAGCTGCGAGCGGCGCGGCGTGTAGCCCGGCAACGAACGCTTCAGCGGGCCGTTCGGCCCGAACACTTCCTCGAGATCCTGCATGCCGCAGGCACGCTAGCGCGACGGGCGCAGGCTGTCGAGATTCAAATCCTTGAAAGTATCCTGGTCTGCCTTGATGCGGATGCTGAGATACGGGCCCTGCGCCGTGTGGCGGCTGGCCGAGAAGTCGTCGTCGCGGAAGCCGGCGAAGTTGTAGCCCAGCGAAATCCACACGTTCTTGGCCAGCGTCAGCCCCAAGTCGAGGCCCGTGGAGTAATCCACGACGTTCGACTCCCAGGAATGCAGCACGGCGGCGTGCGCGCCCAGGTCGAAGCGGCGCGTCAGCTGGCGACGCGCATCGAAGCCGAGGATGTCCGAGATGCCCGCGTACTGGTCGCCGTCGATGGTGCTCGACACGTAGCGCGCGCCGTACTGCACGCCGAGCTGCAGGGCCGGATCGAGCTGCCAGTTGGCGTGCAGGTTGTTGACCACGCGCGAGGACTCGAACGTGCCGGTCGCCGCGGAGCCCGGCGCGGTCGAGCCCGCCGCGGCCGACTGGTCCGAATACTTGAGTTCGAGGCGGTCGAACACGATCCAGCGGCTGGAATCCGGGCGGAACGCCCAGGCGAAGCGGCCGACCGCCTCGGTGGATTGCGCGAGCGCCGCGTCGCTGTCGAACGCCTGCAGCGACACCGACATCGCGTGGCCTTCCACCGGTTCGCGGTACCAGCCGGTGGTCGAGCTCCAGCGCTCCTCGGCGTCGGAATTGCGATGCTCGAGCCGGCTGGTCATCTGCCACAGCTCGCGGCGGTAGGACGCACCGACGAAGGCGGCGAAGAAGTCCTCGGTCATCGAGCCCGAGGCGAGCGGCGCGTTCGCGTTCAACGGCTCGAGATCCGGTCCGCGCAGCGTGTTGCTCTGGTCCACGCCCACGTCGAAGGCCCAGTGCTGGCGCCACTGGAAACCCTGCGTGAGGCCGAAGTTCGCGAAGGTGCGCGGACCGTATTCGGTGGCCTGCGTGTTGACGCTGGATTCCACCTGCGTGCGCTCCCACGGCCGCGTGCGCATGCCGAAGCGCGTCGTGTCCGCGTCCAGCTGGTCGCCGTTGGCGTGTTCGTACTCGGCGAACAGCGTGGTGGTCGGCGAGAGATGGTAATCGACGCCCAGCAGGCTGCGCGCCGGGTAGTCGACGCTCTGGTCCTTGCCGCCGAGCGTCGCATCGCCGGAGGCGCGCAGCGTGACGCGACCGCCCCAGACATCGACGCTGCCACGCACCGTCGCCTGGTCGGACACCTTCTCCGCGCCGTCGGCGCCTTCGTCGGCCACGTGCCGCAGCCCGCCGCCGATGCTGTAGTTCGACTTCTGCAGCGTGACTTCGGCAGCCGCCAGCAGGCGCGTCGCGTCGCTGGCCAGCACGCGCTGGTGCTGCAGCTCGCCTTCGGCGACCAGCTTGTCCGTCAGGCGGAAGCGCGCATCGACGCCCGCGGCGCGCGTGCCGGTCTCGGCCGTGAGCTGCTGGCCGACGCCGAAGCCCGCCTCGGTCTCGCGCGCCCAGGCGCGCCCTTCGAAGCGCTGCGACATGTGCTTGCCTTCGACGAGCCACGCCGTCGAGGCATCCTGCTTCAGCGGATCGTCGGACTGCGACTGCGCCACTTCGGCGCGCACGCGCGTCTCGGGCGAGATGCGCCAGGTGAGGTCGCTGCCGACGATCTGCGTGTCGCCCGCCTGCGCGCCTTCGTAAACCGCGCTGGCGCCGAGCTCGACCTTGTCGTTCGCGAGCCTGGTCGCGACGCGCACGCCCGCCGAGGTCTGGTCCTCGCCGCCGGTGCGCACTTCGTAGTCGACCACGATGAAAATCGGGTTCAGGTTCTGGTCGCGGCTCTGCACCGGCTTCTTGAAGAACAGCGTGCCGCGCTGGTAGTCGAGGTCGTAGTCGAGGAAGCGCGACAGCTCGCGGCTCTCGACCACGCGCGTGATCTCGAAGCGGTCGCGGATCTCCAGGCGCAGCTTGTCCGAGCCGATGACGATGGGCGAGCGCGACAGGTGGTACAGGCCGGCGGTGCCGTCGCCCTGCAGTTCGTCCTGCACGAGGCCCGTGTCGGTGCGCGCGGCGAAGCCCGACACCTGCACGCGCTCGCCGGCGTAGTCGCTGCGCAGGCCCGAGAGGCTGCGGTTGTAGCGCGTCAGCTCGGTCACCGTGAAGCCGGTGTCGAAGTCGCCGAACAGTGCGACGAACTGCCGCCGCTCGATCTTGAGGTACAGCTTGCCCTGCGTGGCGGCCTCGAAGCGCTGGTCGGCGCCGTCGCCGTACAGCAGGTAGTACTGGTCGGGCTCGATCGTGCCGCGCAGGCGCTCGCGCGCTTCCTGCTTCTCGCGCGCCGAGTCGTAGGCAATGGTCAGCAGGAAGTCGCCCTTGATGCGGCCCTTGGCGAAGAAGGCGACGCGGCCGTCCTGCTCGAAGCCCTCTTCGCGGTCGGCCGCCGAGGCGGTCTCCATGTTGCCCGAGATGGTGTTGTAGGCCGCGGTACCCTCGGCGATGCCCACGAGGATCCAGTCGCGCGCGGCCGGCGCCAGCCACACCTTGTATTCATCGCTCTGGCGCTCGTTGAAGCGCACGCGGATCACGGCATTGCCCGTCACCGTGGTCGGCTCGAGCTCGACCAGCGCCAGTCCGTCCTGGCGCACCTCGACCTGCAGGTCGCGCGACGCCGAGGTCTGCAGGATCTGGTTGTCATCGAGCTGCTCGACTTCCTGCCAGGAACGATACGGCGCGTCGACGCTGAAATTGGCCGTGGTGCCGGCGCGCGCCGGCTTGCCGTACTTGTCGTACATGCGCAGCGCGATCACCGGGCGCGTGCGGCCGTCGGCCACCAGCCTGGAGGCCGCCTTGTCGACTTCGGCGCGCACCGGGCCGCCGCCGAAGTGGACCACACGCTCGCCCTGCCAGGCGATGCTGCCGTCGCGATTCACGACGCGCGCCGTCAGGTGGTTGGCGCCGTCGATGAGGCTGACCGCGCGCCAGCGGCTCAGCGCCACGGTCTTGTCCTCGTTCACCGCCAGGCCGTCGAAATTGAGCGCCGGCACCGCTGCGCCGTTGACGTCGAGCTTCACGACCTGGTCGGGCGCGTGCTGGATCGCGATCTTGATCGAGGCGATCGCGGCCACCGAATCCGCCTCGGGCAGCAGCCAGCCGATGCCGGGCTTGAGCCCGGCGACGTCGAGCGACGGCGACTCGCGGCGCGTCTGCGTGCGGTTCGAGTGGTTGCGGCTGACCGCGGCGACGTTGCCGGGACCACGCAGGATCACGCCACGCGTGTCCATCTTCTGCGCCGCGCCGCCGGCGTTCACCAGCTCGAGCGGCGCATTCGCCTCGAAGCGCGCGCCCTCGATCACGATGTCGACGCGCCGGTTGGCGGCGAGGCTGGCGGCGTCCGTGCCGCTGCTCAGCGGCTCGTCGGCGCCGCGGCCGATCACCGTGACGCGCGCCGCGGGCACGTTCAGCGCCGCGGCCAGGTGATCCGCGACCGCCTGCGCGCGGGCCTCGGACAACGCGTAGTTGTCGGCGAACACGCGGCGCGCGCGGCCGGAGATCGGCTGCGAATCGGAATGGCCGACCGCGCGGATGCTGAGGTCGCGCGCCCCGCGCCAGCTGTCGATCAGCGCGCGCAGCGCCGCCTGGTCCGTGGCCTGCAGCTCGGTCTTCAGCACGTCGAAGCGCGGCGAGAAGGTGAACTGCGAGCGGCTGTAGCGCGCCGCGCCGCGTGACAGCTGCACCTCGACCGGCGCGGTGCGCATGCCGGACTTGGCCGGCGAATCGAACAGCGCCAGCGCGCGCACGGTCAGCGTGCCGCCGGCGTTGGACGCGGCGCGCGTGCGGAACTGCAGGTGGCGCGAGGCGCCGGCCGGCAGCTCGCCGAGTCGCGCGACCACGGCGCCGTCCATGAGGCTGACGACCTGCTCGCCCGCACCCACCACCGATTCCCGCGAATCGCTGACCGGCGCACCGTCGACGGTGGCGCTGCCGGGCACGTATTCGAAGCCGTCGGGCAGCATCACCATCACGCGCGTGTTGCCGGCCGGCACGCCGTTGACGCGCACCACGGCGTCGTGCGCGGCCAGGCCCTCGCCCTTCGGGTCGGGGAGCAGCGACGAATGGAATTCGAATCCGAGGTCGCCGGTCGGCGCCGCCTTCTGGCGCAGCACGAAATCGGAGCGCCACAGCGTGCCCGGGCGCAGCTCGGCGAACTGCGAATAGTCGCGGCCGGCGTGCCCCATGGCATCGGCGCACGGCGCGAGTTCCAGGTACGGCGGCAGCGTGAGCTTGTCGAGCTGCACGGTATGCGTGGCCGGATCCAGGCCTTCGAAGTGGTAGTGGCCGTTCTCGTCGGTCACGCTGTAGCGGCCGTCCTCGAGATAGACGCGCACGTTCGGCACGCCCGGCGCCTCGCGACCGTCGCGCCCGCAGCTGCCCTCGTAGACGCGGCCGACGATGAAGCCCTTCTGCGAGAACAGCTCCTCGTTCATGCGCACCAGCGCGCGCGCCTCGTTCGAGCGCACGTTGCCCGGCGCGAAGGCCTGCGCGACGTTGATCGCGTCGCGCATGCCGCGCATCGCGACGGTGAACTCGAGCACGTAGCGCAGCTCGATGCTGCTGCCGGGCTCGAGCAGCGCGTGTTCGTAGGTGAAACTGCTGCCGTCGGCGGCGAGCACCGGGTCGGCGATGCGCGCGCCGTTCAGGCGCAACGAGCCGGCGCGGTAGCGCGCACCGGCCGGCAGGCGATCGACCACGCGCACGTTGGTGAACGCGCCGGACTGGCTGGCGTTCTCCAGGCGCAGCGTGTACTGCACGAAATCGCCGGTGGTGGCGAGCTGCTGGCCGGCGGACTTGCGCAGCACCAGCGAATCGCCGTTCGGATCGAGCGGCACGTCGACCGCGACCGCGGGCGCGGCCGTCGTGACGAACGGCTGGCCGAACGAGCCCGGCTGCAGGCGGAACGGCGCCTGCGCCAGTGTCTGCAGATCGGCGATCGTACGCTGCGAGGGGAACAGGTAGCCGCCCGGCGGCTCGATCTCGAGCCGGTAGCTGCCCGGGGCGACGAGCGGGAAGCGGAACACGCCGGCCGGCAGGCTGTACTGCGTGCCGCCCTGGTCGGTGACCGGCTGGCCGGTCACCATCTCGCTGGGATAGCGGCTGACGCCGTCGTCGCCGAACACCGTGGCCAGCGTGCCGGTCGCCGCATTGAGCAGTCGCACGCGCACGCCATCGACCGGCGCGCCGGTGCGCGAGTCGAACACCAGGCCGAAAGGATCGACCAGCGCGTCGGCCTGCACCGCGTCGCTGCTGTCGACGGGGTCGACGTAGCGCGCATCGAGCCGGGAATTGCGCAGCACGCCGAGCGTGCAGTCCGGGCGCGCGCCGGCCTCGCTGGTCGGCACGTAGCCGACGAACACGCCGGTGTTCGGACCGGTCTCGGAGAGGCGCAGCACCTCCGAATCATTCGTGCCCTGCGCGGTGACACGCACGTCCACCGTGTCGATCACCGCCGCGTCGCGGTTGCGATCCAGGTCGACGACGCGCACGAACAGCGGGTCGCCGGCGTGCGCCACACCCGTGTCCTGCAGCGGCACGGCCTGCGTGGGATCGACGGTGCCCGTACCCAGCACCACCGGCGCATCGAGCGGGAAGAAGCCATTGCTGGAACCGCACAGCGTCGGCCCGGCTGTCGAGGTGCTCTGGCTGGCCGCCTCGAAGCGCGCCAGGCTGATCGAGGCGCGCGACGGCGGCGGCTGCACGATCAGCGCCACGGCGTTCGAATCGGTGCGCGCGGCGGCGCCGCCCGGCGCGGTGTATTCGACGCTGGCGACGTTGCGAATCGTCGCGCCGGGTGCCGTGACCTGCGCCACGGATTGCTGTGCTGCAATGAGACCCACTGCAAATAACAACGAAACCCTGGTCCACGCGATTGCGCGGCCCATAAACGCGCCGAAGGCGGAGTAGCTAGTCGCTACTCCGCCCTCGGCGTGAGAGTACCCGTTGTTGCGGGCGCGGGGCTTGGGTCGCCCCTTCGGGCGCCAGGCCCGTTTACCCGCGATGTGGAACGTCATCTTGGCGTCTGCCTTCCGTGAAGGGTCCTTACAGGATCTTCACGCGGAAGCGCACGGTGACCGCGCCGCTCGCCGGCACCGGCGCGAGCGCCGGGGCCTGCACGTGCAGCGTGGACACGCCGGCGGCCAGCGAGCGCCAGCAGCCGTCGCCGTTGGCGTCCGCACCACCCGCTTCGGCCACGCAGAACGTGTTGGTGGCGCCCACCTGGATGTTCACGTCCGACGTACCGTTGAAGGAGTTGACCTCGTAGGCAGTCTGCGTCGGCAGCGAATCGGTGATCGCCACCGAGTCGGCCTGCGCGCTGCCATTGTTGGTCAGCTCGATCTCGTACTGCATCAGCGCGCCCGGAATGGCCTTGTAGTTGCTGGTGCTGACGAAGTCGTCGATGACCGAGCTCTGCTTGCGCACCGTGAACGAGGCGGTGGCGACCAGGTACTGGTCCTGCGCGACCACGGTCGCATCCTCGTCGACGAACACCACGTCGATCTCGTCGGGGCGGTCGGCGCCGGTGTCGGCGCTGAGCGCGGTCAGCGTGGTCGGCTCACGCGCGATCGCCGTGAGCTCCACGTTGGCGCGCTCCGCGTTGCCCGCGGTGCTCGGCGTGTTGGCCACGATGTACACCCAGGTACAGGTGTCCGGCGCGAGCGTCGGGATCGACGTGGCCGAGTCCGTGCCGAGCGTGAAGCTCATGCCGCCCGGCTGCGCCGGGTTGTTGCAGGTGGCGCCGCTGGCGGCCGCCGTCGACTCGACGAACACGCGGATCGACGCGGGCGTCATCTGGAAGTCCGGGTTTTCGCCGAACACCGCGCTCGCAAAGTCCGCGGCCGACAGGCTGACACCTTGCGTGTCGTTGCCGTCGTTGCGGATGAAGAACGTGGTCACCTGGTCCGGGCTGCCGGGAATCACCGAGGTGGCCGCGCCGTTCACTTCCGCGAGGTACAGGTCGACCTTGCGGTCGACCACGAAGCTCGTGGCGGTGCCGGGCGTGCCGGGCGTCGAATTGCCCGTGGGCGAGGAGCGGATGACGGTCTGTGCGACGCCACCCACCGAGTAGTTGACCGAGGCGGTGTTGTCGATCGCCGTGCCCGGGGCGGTACCGCCCGCGAGGGCAGTCCCGGACAGCGCGATCGACCCCAGCGCCAGGCAAGCGACCGAGGCTCGCTTGATCTGCTGGAAGGAAGAAGACATGGGTACTCCTGATTACTCTCTCGAAAAACTAGTTGAGCACCGCGCGGAAGCTGGCCTCGGCGGTGGCGCCGGGCGCGAGCGAGTCCTTGAAGACCCAGCGGATGTGCTTGTATTCGTCGGCGCGCGCGACACGCGTGGCGCCGTCTTCCTTGACCGTGAGCTCGGCCGGCTTGGCGAACGAGGCGCCATCCAGCGAGAACGTGATGTCCGAACCCGCGCCGCGCGCCGAGTCCGCCACGTAGGTCATGTGCGCGGGCACGGCGTTGTTGATGGTCACCTTGTCGGAAGGCTGCTTGCAGACGTTGTTGGCCGTGATGGTCCACGTGACCTCGGTACCCGGCACCACTTTCTCGGCCGGCACCATCTTCGTGCTCTTCACGCCCTTGTCGTCCACGACTTCCTTTTTGATCTCGGCGGTCGACTTGAGGACGATGCAGCCCTGCGCGCCTTGCGCGAACGCCTGCGAGCCGAAGCCGCAGGCGATGATCGCGATGGCGATGAACTTGTGACCCTTGAACATGTGTGTCTCCTTCACGGCGAACTTCCTTTACGGGTTGATGCGCACGGCGAACTGCACGGTCTGCGTGCCGCTCGCCTGCATGAGATCGCCGAGCTGCACGCGCACGCGCGGCTCGGGCGAGGTTTCGTAGGCGCCGACGTCGGCGTCCGCGCCGTCGGTCAGCGCGGTGCTGTTGAGGCGCAGCGAGCCGGCCACGTAGGTCGTGCCGGCGGGAATCGCGTCGGTGAACACCGAGCCGATGGCCGTGCCGCTGCCCACCGCGTTGATCGTGATCGTGTAGTTGATCACCGCGTTCGGGATCGGGCTCGAGCCGCCGAACTCGTCGGCGACGCTCTGCGTCTTGGTGGCGGTGATCGTGACGCCTTCGACCAGGTAGCTGGCCTGCACGGTCTGCGTGGCCTGGCTGGTGCCCACGACCGCATCGACGCTGCCGTCACCACCCTTGTCGTCGAACACCGTGCCCGGCGCACCGCTGCCGGTGCGGGCCGTGGCCGTCAGGCTCGAGAAGCCGGTGTTGCCGTCGACCACCGAGCCCGGAATGTTGTTCACCAGGAACACGATCACCGCCTGGTCGGGATCGAGGTCCGGGTCGTTGCTGCCCGGCACGTAGGGCGTGTCACCGCCGTTGAAGATGCTGTCGCCGTTGGTGTCGAAGTAGATGGACGGCGAGGCCGCGACCGGGTCGAACTGGTCGCCGCCCGAGATCGCGTTGTCCAGCACCAGCAGGAACGCTTCCTTGCCGTTGCCGGTGTTCTCGACGCGGAAACGCAGCGCCGCGCCGTTCGCGCCCGGCGTCACCGGGACGGTGGCGGTCTGCGCGGTCACCGAGACGTTCAGTACCTCCGCGACCGTCACGCGCACCGTGTTGGACGTGGCCGTCGAGTTGACCGTGCCGACGGTGTAGTCGACGGTGGCCGCGTTGTCGATGTGCGTGCCGGCGAGAACGCCTGCCGCATGCGCGGCGTTGGCGCCCAGACCGAGGGCGAGCGTGGCCGCGGCGAGCCACGCCGAAGTGCGCAGAGACTGCATAGAAACTCCTCTCTCTTCCTAGTGGGACCCCGCGTCCTCTCCCGCGACCGATTGCGGAAAAGTGTCAAACCCCTGACGTTTGCGGGTTTTGGGCCCCTCGCTGCGATGCATAATAGGAATCGGGCCGCCCGGGCCACGTGATTGGGGTCACGCCGACCCTGTCGTCACTGGGATACGGATCACATATAACGAGAGCAGGCGCGCGGGGGAGAAGCCATGCCAGCCAAGCGAACCCGGCACGCCCGGGGAACTGTGACGCAACTCAAATCCGTCCGGATCGAGGCCGCGAACGAAAATTCCGCTCAAGACGGCTTCGCGGCGGCCGATAACAACGGACAGCCCGAACTCGCTCACGAGGCGGCCAGCGACGCCGCCGAACAGATCCTTGGCGCCAATCCGCTGCTCGGCCTGGACCGCGAGGAGTTGTTAGCTGCCGGCCGGCGCCTGCTGCGCCTGATGACCATCAACCCGCAGGTGCTCGTCGAGGAAAATCTCGCCTTCGCGCGCGAGCTCGTGGAAATCGCCTTCGGACGATCCAGAGTTTTGCCGGACGCGCGCGACCGGCGTTTCAGCCATCCGGTGTGGCAGAAGAGCGGCTACTACAAGCGGCTCATGCAGGGCTTCGTCGCCTGGCGCGACATGTTGAATCGCGTGCTGGACCGTGCCGACACGACCGCCGAGGACCGCGAACGCGCGCGCTTCGTGCTGCAGCTGTTCACCGAGACTTTCGCGCCGACGAATTCGCTGCTGGGCAATCCGGGCGCGTTGCAGCGGATCGGCGAGACGCGCGGCAGGAGCCTGTTGTACGGCCTGCAGAATTTCATCGACGACCTGATCAACAACTTCGGCATGCCGCGCCAGGTCGACGAGCGCAAATTCCAGGTCGGCCGCAACCTGGCCACCACGCCCGGTGCGGTCGTGTATCGCGGCGAAGTGTTCGAATTGATCCAGTACCAGCCGCAGACGGCCACCGTGCAGCACCGGCCGCTGCTGATCGTGCCGCCGCAGATCAACAAGTTCTACGCCACCGACCTGGCTGCCGGGCGCAGCTTCGCCGAGTTCGCCGTGCAGCAGGGCATCCAGACGTTCTGCATCAGCTGGCGCAATCCGACCGCCGCGCAGCGCGACTGGAACATGGAAACCTACCTGACGGCCTGCAAGCAGGCGATCGCCGTGGCGCGCGAAATCACCGGCGCCGACCGCGTCAATGCCATGGCCGCCTGCGCCGGCGGATTCACGTTGGCCACGTTGCTGGGCCACCTGGCCGCGAAGCAGGAGGACACGATCGAAAGCGCCACGCTGCTGGTGACCGTGCTCGACACCGAGGCGCCGACGCTGCTCGGCCAATTCGCCTCGAAATCCGGCGTGGCCGCGACCATCGAAAAGTCGCGCCGCAAGGGCGTGCTCGAGGGCAGCGAAATGGCGCGCGTGTTCGCCTGGCTGCGACCCAACGACCTGGTGTGGCTGTTCGTCGCCAACAACTGGGTCATGGGCAACCGGCCGCCCGCGTTCGACATCCTGTACTGGAACTCCGACACGACGCGCCTGCCGGCGGAATTCCACGCCGACCTGCTGCGCATGTTCCTGGACAATCCGCTGAAGTCGCCGGGAAAGATCAGTGCGCTCGGCACGCCGATCGACATGAGCCGCGTGCAGGTGCCGGCGTACGTGGTCGCCGGCATCACCGACCACATCACGCCCTGGCAGGCCTGCTACCAGTCGAGGAACGTCCTGCGCGGCAGGATCGACTTCGTGCTGTCCTCGAGCGGACACATCCAGAGCATCGTGAATCCTCCGACCAACCCGAAGGCGAAGTACTTCCTGAACGACGCATTGCCGGATACCGCCGAAGCGTGGATGGCGGGTGCGCGCGAACAATCCGGCAGCTGGTGGACGCACTGGGCGGCGTGGTACCGCGGCCATGGCGGCGGCGAAGTGCCCGCACCCGTCACGCTTGGCAGCGAACGGCATCCCGCCACGGATCCGGCGCCCGGGCGCTACGTCCACCAGCGATGAGCAGGCCCCGGATCGAATTCATCGAGGTCGATGGCGTCAACCTGCGCGTCGCGACGCAGCAGGGTCGCGGCGGCGGACTGCCGTTGCTGCTGTTCAACGGCATCGGCGCCAATCTCGAGCTGTGCTTTCCGTTCATGGAAGCCATGCCGGAGAAGGAATTCGTCATCTTCGACGTGCCCGGCGTGGGGCGCTCGGAGATGAGCTGGCGGCCGCGACGGTTCTCGGGCCTCGCGCGCCTGGCGAACAAACTACTCGACCGGCTCGGATACCGGCAGGTGGACGTGATCGGGGTGTCCTGGGGCGGCGCGCTGGCACAGCAGTTCGCGCGCCAGTACCCGCAGCGCTGCCGGCGACTGGTGCTCGCGGCGACTTCGACCGGCGCCATCATGGTGCCAGGGCGACCCTCGGCGCTCTCGAAGATGATCACGCCGCGCAGGTATCTCTCGCCCACGTTCATGCAGAAGTCCGCGGGCGCCATCTACGGCGGCGAAGCGCGACGCAATCCCCAGCTGATGGCCGCCCACAC